>CAJGCH010000018.1 GCA_904501845.1 uncultured Bacillaceae bacterium
CTGTGTTCAAGCCTTTGCTGTGAAGTACGTTTTTCAAGCTGTGGAATACTTCTGCACCCATACGGATAGCTTCTTTGAAAGTAGGAGCTCCAACAGGCATGATCATGAATTCTTGGAAGTCAACATTGTTATCAGCATGAGATCCGCCGTTGATGATGTTCATCATTGGAGTTGGAAGCTGTTTTGTGTTGAATCCGCCAAGATAACGGTATAAAGGAATGTTTAGGTAGTCAGCAGCAGCGATTGCAGCAGCCATGGAAACGCCTAGGATTGCGTTCGCACCTAATTTACCTTTGTTTTCAGTTCCGTCAAGGTCGATCATCGCTTTGTCGATGCCAGCTTGGTCAAGAACGTGCATCCCGATGATTTCTTCAGCGATGATGCTGTTTACATTATCAACTGCTTTTTGAACACCTTTTCCAAGGTAGCGGCTTTTGTCGCCATCACGAAGCTCAACTGCTTCGTATTCACCAGTAGAAGCACCAGATGGCACTAATGCGCGTCCAAATGCGCCAGATTCTGTTTCGATTTCAACTTCAACTGTTGGGTTACCACGAGAGTCAAGGACTTCACGTGCATATACGTCAATAATAATTGGCATTTTATTAATCTCCTTTAAATCAAAGAATGTTTTTCATCATTAGTCTGCACTAATGATTATTTCTTAATTAATGATTTCCCAGTCATCTCTTTCGGCTGTTCTACATGCAGCAAATCAAGCATCGTTGGAGCTAAATCACCAAGGATACCGCCGTCACGAAGTTCAACTTCTTTGTCTGTAACGATTACAGGAACCGGGTTTGTTGTATGAGCGGTCATTGGGTGGCCATCAGGAGTGATGACTTCATCCGCATTACCGTGGTCAGCTGTAATGATTGCTTTTCCGCCCATGGACAAGATTTTATCCACGATTTTGCCTAGGCACTCATCAACGGTTTCTACTGCTTTGATTGTCGGCTCAAGCATACCAGAGTGGCCTACCATGTCTGGGTTGGCAAAGTTCAGGATGATTGCATGATGATTGTCTTCATCCAATTCCTTCATTAAGGCTTCTGTTACTTCATAGGCGCTCATTTCAGGCTTAAGGTCATAAGTTGCAACCTTTGGAGAATTAATCAAGATGCGTTTTTCGCCAGGGAATTCCGCTTCACGCCCGCCGCTCATGAAGAACGTCACGTGAGGGTATTTCTCTGTCTCAGCAATACGCAATTGCTTCAAATTGTTTTGAGATAAGACTTCACCAAGAGTATTGTCAAGGTTTGTTGGTTTGAATGCCACATAGCCCTGAACGGTTTCACTAAAGTGAGTCAAGCAAACGAAGTACAAGTTTTTCGGGAATCCTTCTCCACGATCAAAGGAGCGGAAGTCCTCATTTGTAAATACGTTTGAAATTTGGATGGCACGGTCTGGGCGGAAATTGAAGAAAATAACGGAATCGTTATCTTGAATCTTCGCCACAGGTTGTCCATCTTCCTTCGTGATAACGGAAGGAAGAACGAATTCGTCAAAGATTCCATTGTTATAGGAGTCTTCTACGACTTCCATTGCTGAAGAGTATACAGGTCCATCGCCATAAGTCATGGAACGGTATGTTTTTTCTACACGATCCCAGCGCTTATCGCGGTCCATGGAATAGTAACGGCCAGAGATGGTCGCAAATTGACCAACGCCTGTCTCCTTAAATACTTCTTCTGTTTGTCTAATGTATTTCTCAGCTGTCTTAGGACCGACGTCTCGGCCGTCTAAGATCCCGTGTACATAAACGTTTTTGAAGTTTTCTTTAGCGCAAAGGCGAAGCAATGCGAAAAGATGGTCGATGTGGCTATGTACGCCTCCATCAGATAATAAGCCCATTAAGTGAAGGGCAGTGTTGTTCTCTCTCGCGTGGTTAATTGCTCCAATGAAGGTTTCATTCTTTTCGAATTCACCTTCACGGATTGCTAAATTCACACGTGTTAAGCTTTGGTACACAATACGGCCTGCACCAATGTTTAAATGGCCGACTTCAGAGTTGCCCATTTGGCCTTCTGGAAGACCTACAGCTTCTCCGCTTGCCGTCAAGTAATTATGCGGGTATTCTGCCCAAAAGCGGTCAAAATTTGGTTTTTTAGCTTGTGCGACAGCATTTCCTTGAACCGTCTCACGAGCGCCAAAACCATCAAGGATAATTAATGCAACAGGTTTCTTGCTCATTCAGATATAGCCTCCAATAAGCCTAAGAAGGATGCTGGTTGCAGGCTTGCACCTCCAACTAATGCACCATCAATGTTTTCTTCTGCAAGATAGTCTTTAATATTTTCAGGTTTTACACTTCCGCCGTATTGTATGCGTACGGCAGCCGCAACATCAGCATTAAAGCTTTCTGCAACTATTTTACGGATATGTCCACAAACCTCATCTGCATCCTGAGCAGTCGATGATTTGCCTGTCCCGATAGCCCAGATTGGCTCATATGCGATGACAGCTTGCTTCGCTTGCTCATCAGTAAGACCAGCGAAGGCTTTTTGGATTTGGTCAGCGACCAAATCTTTCGTTTTGCCCGCTTCACGCTCTTCAAGCGTTTCGCCGCAGCAAACGATTGGCGTTAAGTTGTGCTTAAACGCAGCCAAAGTCTTTTTGTTCACAGAATCATTTGTTTCATTAAACATTTCTCTGCGCTCAGAGTGTCCTAGGATGACATATTGCACGCCTAGGTCTTCAAGTGCGACAGGGCTTACTTCCCCAGTGAAAGCACCATTCTCTTCAAAGTGCATGTTTTGCGCCCCAATGGCGACATTGGTTCCCTTTGCTGCTTCAACGAGCTGTCCAAGGAATGGAGCCGGAGAGCAAACAACGGTATCTACTGTCTCATTAGAGGGAATAACATTTTTCACTTCTTCCACAAAGCTTTTGGCTTCAGAAAGGGTTTTATTCATTTTCCAGTTACCAGCGATAATTGGTTTACGCATTTAAAACATCCTTTCCCTATTTAAGAAATTCCTGTTCGTCTGTATTTTAACAGGGCCCTTGTCAAAATACATCCTACTAGGGTAATTTACTTAATTATTCTTATTTATCGTTTAAAGCAACAACGCCTGGGAGCTCTTTTCCTTCGATGAATTCTAAGGAAGCTCCGCCGCCTGTAGAGATGTGAGACATTTGATCGGCTAGGTGGAATTTCTCAGCTGCTGCTGCAGAGTCTCCTCCGCCGACAACGCTAAACGCTTCAGATTTAGCAAGCGCTTCAGCTACACCTTTTGTACCGTTAGCGAATTTATCAAATTCAAATACGCCCATTGGTCCGTTCCAGATGACTAATTTAGAGTTCTTGATAACATCTGCATATAGTTCAACTGTTTTCGGTCCGATATCAAGAGACATCCAGTCAGCTGGGATGGCATCGATATCGACAATTTTAGATTCTACGTTTTCGCCGAATTCAGGAGCGATAACCGCATCAATTGGCATATAGAATTTAACGCCTTTTTCTTCTGCTTTTTGCATAAAGGATTTAGCTAAGTCGATTTTGTCTTCCTCTAATAGGGAGGTACCAATCTCGTAGCCTTTAGCCTTGATGAATGTGTAAGCCAATCCGCCGCCAATGATTAAGTTATCAACTTTATCAAGGAGGTTCTCGATTACACCGATTTTGTCCTTAACTTTCGCTCCGCCGATGATTGCAGTGAATGGACGCTCTGGGTTAGACATCGCTTTGCCAAGTACATCCAATTCTTTTTGCATAAGGAAGCCGGAAACAGCCGGAATATGTTTCGCGATTCCTTCAGTGGAAGCATGTGCACGGTGAGCGGCACCGAATGCATCATTAACGAAAATATCAGCCAAAGCAGCGAATTCTTTTGCAAGCTCAGGATCGTTTTTCTCTTCACCTGGATAGAAACGAACATTTTCAAGCAATAATACATCGCCATCGTTCATTTTTTCGATTTGCGCTTTTACAGTTTCGCCGTAAGCTTCATCTGCTTTTGCTACCTCTTTGCCAAGAAGCTCGCTCAATTTAACCGCTACCGGAGTTAAGCGAAGCTCTTCCTTCACTTCACCTTTTGGACGGCCCATGTGGCTTGCAAGGATTACTTTTGCGCCTTGTTCCACTAGGTATTGAATTGTTGGAAGCGCCGCACGGATACGTGTATCATCCGTAATTGCCCCGTTTTGCATCGGAACATTAAAATCTACACGGCAAAATACTTTTTTGCCTTTTACATCAATGTCTTTAATTGATTTTTTGTTCACTGTATGAACCTCCTTAAAAATCAAAACAAGTGCCCGGAAACCAGTTTCTGCCCTGAACTGTCCAAGCTTCATTCACATTAAACCTCTGCCCAAGCTTAAAACAGAATGAAAATAAAAACATAGGGAAAGGGGAATCTTCCCCTTTCCCCTAAAGTCGACAATTATATAAATTGTTCAGTATCCAAAAGGATTCGAATTAAAGACCTTTTTTAGCGATGTAAGCTGCAAGGTCTACTACACGGTTAGAGTAGCCTGTTTCGTTATCGTACCAAGAAAGTACTTTAACCATGTTGCCATCCATAACCATAGTAGAAAGGCCATCGATAGTTGAAGATTGAGTAGTTCCGTTGTAGTCACGAGATACTAGTGGAAGCTCGCTGTACTCTAAGATACCTTTCAATTCACCTTCTGCAGCAGCTTTCAAAGCACCGTTTACTTCTTCAGCTGTTACTTCTTTTTCAAGTTCTGCAACAAGGTCAACTACAGAAACGTTTGGAGTTGGTACACGCATAGCCATACCGTTCAATTTGCCTTTAAGTTCAGGCAATACAAGTGCAACAGCTTTAGCAGCACCAGTTGTAGTTGGAATCATGCTTTCAGCTGCAGCACGCGCACGACGGAAGTCTTTGTGCGGCAAGTCAAGGATTTGTTGGTCATTTGTGTAAGAGTGAACTGTTGTCATCATACCGCGTTTGATACCGAACTTGTCATTCAATACTTTCGCGAATGGAGCCAAGCAGTTAGTTGTGCAAGATGCGTTAGAGATTACATCGTGGTTAGCCGCATCGTATTTGTCTTCGTTAACACCCATAACGATTGTGATATCTTCGTCAGATGCTGGTGCAGAGATGATAACTTTTTTCGCGCCAGCTTCAAGGTGTTTCGCTGCATCAGCGCGTTTTGTGAAACGGCCTGTAGATTCAACAACGATATCTACGCCAAGGTCGCCCCAGCCAAGTTGTGCTGGATCTCTTTCAGCAAGAACTTTAACACGGTGTCCGTCAACTACTAGGTAGTCTCCATCAACTGTTACTTTTTGATCTAAAGTTCCGTGTACGGAATCATATTGTAAAAGGTGAGCTAGCATCTTTGCATCAGTTAAGTCGTTAACTGCTACAACTTCCACTTCAGGGTTGTTCAACGCTGCGCGGAATACGATACGTCCAATTCTACCAAAACCATTAATACCTAATTTTACTGCCATTAGAAGGTTCCTCCTTTTGGAAACTGTAAATAATTTTATTCAAAAGGGCGTTAACCCTTAAGTAACTGAATTGCTGCACCTTCATCCGTAATTAAAATCGGTTTCTTCGGTGCCATCTTAATGTAGGCTTTAATAGCCTTTGCCTTTGAAGCTCCCCCGGCAACCGCGATGACATGCTCAATATTCGGCAAATCATCTAATTGCAGACCTATGGTCCGGACTTTCTGAATTATGTTTCCATCTTCATCGTAATAATATCCAAAAGCTTCGCCAATTGCCTGATTTTTTTCAAGCTCATTGAGCTCCCCAGCAGATACTTTTCTTCGTTCAGCCATGGTCTTCGCCTCGCCAATCCCATGGAGGACGATATTAGAGGACTTCAACAAATCCAGCACTTCCCCAATTACGGGTTCACTCGTCAATGTGTTGTAGGCCGCTTCGCTTAGATGATCCGGAACATACAAAACACGATAACGGGCGTTCATCTTCTCGGCCATTTGCTCACAAACCGTATTGGCTTGATAGCTGGCCCCCTTACCGAGTCCTCCTCTTGCAGGAACAAAAAGAATATCCTCGACATTTGGGAGTTCCGAAACACTTGGCAGCATCTTGCCGATAGCAGCCATTGTTGTTCCACCAGTTACGGCAATGATATTTTTCCCCGTAAGCAGACTTTTCATACGCGCAGCTCCTGCACGCCCCAATTCATCAATGACCCATGGAGAAGTATCACTGTCTCCATTAACGATGACGACCTTGTCGATATTCAGCTTTTCCTGAAGAAGGTGCTCCATTTCGTCTATACCCGAAAGTTGCCTAATTACTCCACCAAGGTTATCCAATACTTCCTGCCCTTCGTTCGTCACGGTCATGCCAGAGCTTGCGATATCAATCAATTTCTGCTCCTTCAAGAACTCCACTTCACTCCGCAAAGTTCTTTCGGTAATATTGAGCGTCAAGGAAAGACTTCTTCTGCCGACTGGCTGCATAGTACGAATCGACCGCAGGATATTGTATCGTTTTTGCATGACCTCGAATATATCCGGAATCAACTTTTTTTGTAAATGGAGAGCTCCATCCATATAAATCAAACTCCTCTAATTATCCTTAGGTCATTTTCTGTCCAAGCGAGACATTTTGCGTCCCGTTTTATGTAAAAAAAATAACTCCTGATGTACCTATATCTTATCAGGAGTTTCCTTGAATTACAATAGATTAAATTGTGAACTTATTGAATCATGCCAATACATGACGGATATCATCAATATCAATTTTTCCGTATTGGATAATTTCTCCTTCCACCTCAACAACCGGAATCATCAAACCATATTGCTCGAGCAAATGATCATTGGCGTATATGTCCAATTCCAGCAAAGTAAAGGATGTTTCACGCTGCAGCAGCTTTAGTAAGTCTTTTGCTTCCTCACAAAGAGGGCAATCTTTCTTCGTATAAAAATGAACAATAGGAACACTCACATTACTAACCACCTGTCTGTTGTTTCGTTTCTAGCTATTCTATATACCCAAAGCACAGCTCTTAATAACGCCTTCTTTTCACAGAGGAAGGGATTTTCAGCTGCTCCCTGTATTTCGCCACTGTTCTTCTCGAAATGACAATTCCCTTGTCTTGTTTCAGAATGTCGGCAATCGCCTGATCTGATAAGGGTGCCTCCTTCTCTTCTGCTCCGATTAAATTGGCGATTTCCTCCTTGACCTTTAAGGCTGATGCATCGCCATCCTGATCTGTATGCAATCCAGCCGAAAAGAATATCTTCATTGGGATTGTCCCATATGGGGTTTCCACCATCTTGTCACGCACGGCCCTGCTCACGGTCGATTCATGAATATCCAGAATCTCGGCAATCTCCTTCATCACAAGCGGTTTAATAGAGTCTGGTTTCCCCGTCAGGAAATAATCGATTTGTTTTTCTATAATCGTATTTGTCACATGCAGCAGCGTCTTATTCCTTTGCTCGATGGCCTTTTGTAACCATTTATATTCCATTCGTTTTTGGTGTATATAGTGCACAGCCGCTTCATCATGCTGACCCTCTATGCCAATCGAGAAATCCCTAATTCTCACCCGGCAAGATTCAATAATTTCCGCGACAAGTTTCCCCTTCGAAAGGCAGACCCTCACATCCGGCATACAATATTGGGAACGCTCGGACCCAAATGCAGCTCCAGGCCGAGGATTATACAGCTGAATTTGGTCAAACACTTGCTGAATCTCCACAACCGGTATATTAAGCATTTTCGACAGCTTCTTCCATTTCTTCTCCACAAATAAGGTGAAGTAATCCGTCAGCAAAACCTCTAATAAAGCGCTTTCATTTTTGTTCCTTCTCGCTTGAATAATCAAGCATTCACTCAAGCTTTCCGCCCCCACCCCCACAGGGTCCAGTGTATGAAGGATGGTTCTTGCGGTCTCCCATTCCGCTTGCCGGACCGGGAAAACCTCATTGATTTCCTCATATGTAAGCCTTAAGTAACCATTATCATCAATATTATCTATCATATAATTCAGGACTCTTTGCTCTTTCAGATCCATTGCCTTGAAGGGAATCTGGCCTTTTAAGTACGCATGCAAATCAGGACGTTCATCACTAATTTGATGTATCCATGACATGTCTCCTTGCTTCCAGCTGCTTGACGATTGATATCCGCTCTCCACCTCAATCAATGGATTGTCTAAGGCTTTACTCTCCATAAATGCGGTAAGTTCAATAGCTGGATATTGCAGAAGCATAATCGCCTGACTCAATTCCGGCGTCATCGCCAGCTTCAAGCTCTGCTGTTGAAATAATCCCATCTCCATCTTCAACAACCTCGCCCCCTGCTTCATAGTACTTTCTTTAATAGTAGTCAATCAGCAGATAATGAGCAAGGGACATATTGGCTGAATTTGGATAATATGTTATCAAAAAAATAACTATCTACTGAGTGTGTCAATAAACATTATCCTATCGCCATTAAGCAAAAAAGAACAGACCCCTGAATCGGGACTGTTCTAAAGAATCATCACATCATACTAGGCGGTATATTCTTATCCTGCGTGTTGCTCTTGATTGCGCTTGGCGGGGTATCATGAATATAAGGCGGTGCCGGTTTCAGCTTCGGTTTCGGGGCAAAAGGTACAGGCTCCGGCACATAATTGAACACTCCCTTGCCATCAGGAGCCGGGCCTTTAGCCCATGAGCCTTGGGCGCTTTTGCTGCCTTGAGAGAAATTGAATAATGTGTAGGACACTTCCTGTTTCTCGAGCTTCCGCGGGAAGGTTGTCGGAACAACAATATCTCCCTCTGCCGCTTCCAGCTCCTTAATCGCTGCAATCCACTGATTTTGATGCATGGTGTCACGAGCAATCAAGAATGAAAGTAAGTCTTTTACTCCACGATCATTTGTCGCCTCATATAAACGTACTGCTTGGAGCCGGCCTTGGGATTCCGCATTCAAATTGGCTCTGAAATCAGCAAGTAAATTACCGCTAGCCACAATATAATCAGCTGTCCAACGATTGCCCACACTATCTGCCGGCATGGCTCCTAATCCTGAGACAATTGCATGCTGAGGATTCATGCCCCCCAAAATGGCACCGAGAACAGGATCTTTTGCCGCTTCTTCTAAATCACCGACTGGGGCTCCATCCAAGAGCCTCGCAATCATGGTGGCAAGCATCTCAATATGACCGATTTCTTCCGTAGCCGTGTCTAAAAGAAGATCCTTATACTTGCCGTCTCCCCGTACACTCCACCCTTGAAATAAGTATTGAAGCGCCACTGAAATCTCTCCAAACTGTCCTCCCAAGACCTCCTGCATTTGCTTCGCAAAAAGGGGATCCGGCCTTTCTGGTTTCGCCTGATACTGCAGCTCCTTAATATGATAAAACACCCAATCACCTCATTTTTTCAACTCACATCATTGTATACAGCTTCTTCCAATGAGGTGCTTGCCTGCCTTCTGTGTGGTATGTATAAAATGAAAAAAGGCCCTCCAAGCAATCGCTTGAAGAGCCTCTTATGTACTTCGCTACGCCCTTGGAGGGAATCGAACCCCCAGCTCAAGAACCGGAATCTTGTGTTTTATCCGTTAAACTACAAGGGCAAAATGTTAGCCTACAAAAATATATTATAATGAAAGCAATCGAATTTGGCAAGAACTATTCCCCGAGGTTTACAATATTCAAACTTGGGTAAGATGGTTAGCAGGAAGTTTTACGTCATTATCGCTCTACCCTTTGCCTTTTCGGATATACATAAACTCAGAAGGAAGTCACCGACTTGAACAAGGATTTTCCGAATCAGGCGTCTTTTGTTTGACCTTTATTGACCAAAAGGTGTATGATGAAAATACGAAGTGAATATGTTTGAATACATAAAGGAGGAGAAACAAATGAATTTAATCCCTACAGTCATTGAACAAACAAACCGCGGAGAACGTGCTTATGATATTTATTCCCGCTTGCTTAAAGACCGTATTATCATGCTCGGAAGTGCCATCGATGACAATGTGGCTAACTCCATCGTTGCCCAGCTTCTGTTTCTAGAAACAGAAAACCCGGACAAAGACATTTACCTATACATTAACAGCCCTGGCGGAAGCATCACTGCTGGTATGGCAATCTATGATACAATGCAATACATTAAACCGCAAGTCTCCACTATCTGTATCGGTATGGCGGCATCCATGGGAGCGTTCCTTCTTGCAGCAGGCGAGAAAGGCAAACGCTTCGCTCTTCCAAACAGCGAAGTCATGATTCACCAACCGCTTGGCGGCGCACAAGGTCAAGCAACTGAAATTGAAATCGCTGCAAAGCGCATTCTCTTCATGCGCGAGCGCTTGAACCAAATTCTAGCTGAACGCACTGGCCAATCACTAGAAACAATCTCACGTGACACAGAGCGCGACAACTTCATGACAGCTGATCGTGCCCTTGAATACGGTCTTGTAGACCGCATCATCACTCGCAACGTTACAGACGCTGCAAAGAAAAACGACTAATACCAACTTTGGGAATCTCCCATGTATAGAAGCAGGCGGAAAACCACACGGTTAGCTGCCTGCTTCTTTTTTATGCGACATGATGCCTGCACCCTTCTCGAACATCCTCCTAACGCCTAAAAACTCTCATTTTATCTCTCTAATTGTTTATCACTTTACCATAATAAAGATTTATGTTAGGATAAAGCATACTTTAATTCTACTAGCTAAGGAGTGCTGATTATGTTATCTCTTTCATACCGACATCGACATCATCATAACAGCTGACCTTATGCTCATTTAAATAATGGGTACAGGGTCGTTTGCCTGTGCCCGCTTTGGATAATGACCCATGCGGGAGGATGACTGCATGGTTTTTTGTGCTTACTTTCAAAAACAGAGGAGATATTCATCATGAATCAAAAAAAATGGGGTTTCTGGATTTTAACGATGTTCGTGGTTGGCAATATGGTCGGAGGCGGAATCTTCATGCTTCCGGCAAATCTATCAAAAGTGGCAAGTCCAGCCGGAGCTACACTTGCATGGCTAATGACAGGATTCGGAGTTTTAATGATTGCGCTCGTATTCGGCAATCTCGCCATCCGGAAGCCAGAATTGAAAACTGGGCCGCAAAGCTATGCACAGGCTTTCTTTCAATCACCAAAGGCTGGCAGAATGGCCGGCTACGCCATCGCTTGGGGATACTGGGCTGCAAACTGGGCCGCAACCGCATCCGTCATCATTTCGTTTGCCGGATATATGTCGACCTTCTTCCCAATTATGGTCAGTGGAAAAATCATTTGGTCAACAGGCTCATTCAATCTGGAGCTTGGCAATTTCTTAACATTCGCTGTCTGCTCCATCATGCTTTGGGGCATCCAATATATCCTGGTCAAAAGCTTCAATAGTGCCGGGAAACTGAATTTGCTCGCAACAATCACAAAGGTAATCGGCTTCACCTTATTCATCGTCGCGACCATCTTTATCTTTGATTCAACCAATCTCCTAAATGGCAAGGATTTCGTAAATGCCGATGGAACGACCAGCTCTATGCTCGGCCAATTAAATGGAGCAGCGATTGCGACTCTCTGGGCCTTCATTGGCGTTGAGGCTGCCGTTATGCTGTCCAACAGAGCAAAGTCACAAACTGATGTGAAGAAAGCAACCATTACAGGCTTGATCATTTCAATCGCCATCTATGTGGGGATCACCCTTTTAACGATGGGCGCTCTATCTCAGGAAGAGCTCCAGCATTCTCAAAAGCCGCTTGTTGATGCCCTTCAGGCAGCTATTGGCACAAACGGAGCTTATATTTTGGCAGGGTTAGCCCTGATATCTCTTTTTGGCTCAACGGTTGGATGGATCGTGGTCAGCTCTGAGGTTCCCTATCAGGCGGCAAGAGCCAAGCTGTTCCCTTCTGCTTTTGCTAAAACAAATAAAAAGGGAAGTCCTGTGTTTTCCTTAACCATGACCAATCTGTTAACACAATTCTTCTTATTCGCAACCATTTCAGGAACCATCATGGAAGCCTATCAATTCGCGATGGTCGTCGCAACCTTGGCCTACCTGATTCCCTATTTGGTTTCTGTCATCTACCAGCTGAAATTAGTCATTACTGGGGAAACATACGAAAACCACCAACGGTCACGCAAGCTAGATTCGATTATCACTGTCCTTGCCTTGATTTACTCCCTATGGGTAATCAAAACCGGGACAGCGGACCTCCAGACCTTCTTCCTCGGCATCGGACTTTTCGTGTTAGGCCTTTTGTTATATCCAATCTTGATGAAAAAGAATACATCTCAATAATCCGCTGATGAGAGCTATCCCTTAAACAGGGATAGCTCTTTTTTTTTGGGCATTTCCGATTAAAGATTACGCATACTCACCCCTACTTTCTTACTATTTTTGGAATATTAGAGGAATTCTGACATTTTATACCGAATATAAACAGTCTTACATCATTATAAATTTCTAGGGGGAATCGAATTGCGCGCAAAATCATTATTAGTAACCGCCTTTGCGGCAGCCTTGACACTCACATCCTGGGCACCTGGGGCACTGACAAAACAAGCGCTCGCTGACACTTCTGCACCAAGTCAAACACAGCACGAGCATGTATCAGGACCATTCGATCGCAGCATCGCCAATGAGGAACGCTTGATTAAGATGCTCAAAAAGGAAGGTATCATCAAAAAAAATGCCTCCAGGAAAGAAGAGCAAGCACAACTTGAAAAGTACTTAGAGAACAAGGAGAAAAGCCTGAAGAAGGACAACTCCAAAAAGTTCGACAAAGAATTGAAAGCCCTCCAAAAGAAACATGATAAGAAAAAGGGCAAAGGCTCAAAAGGCAAAGGACATAAGCCTGATAACGGGGCTGTCAAACCCGTAAAAGAAGAGAAATACCGCGGGGATGTACTCGAAGATAAAGTACTCGTTCTCGCAATTGAGTTTCCTGACTACGCACGCAATAATGTACGTCCAGAAGACTCAGATATGTATTATGAGGATTATACCAATGAACATTATGAGGACATGGTTTTCGGCAAAAAGGGCTATAAAGGTCCAAATGGCGAGAAACTCATTTCCATGAAGCAATTCTACGAACAGCAATCCGGCGGCAGCTACACAGTTGACGGAGAGGTTGCCGGCTGGTATCAAGCTAAACATCCAGCAGCCTACTACGGCGGCAACTATCCAACTCCTGATGGAAGTGACCAAAATCCGCGTGATCTTGTTAAAGAAGCACTAGAAGCAGCCGCTTTAGACCCAAATGTCGATTTATCAAAATATGACCAAGAGGATCGCTATGACCTTGACGGTGACGGAAACATGCGCGAGCCGGATGGCATGGTTGACCACTTGATGATCATCCACTCTGGTGTCGGGGAAGAAGCCGGCGGCGGTACCCTTGGGGGAGATGCCATCTGGTCCCATCGCTGGAATCTAGGCACTGTTTTCCCAATCAGCAACACAGAAACCGGATTGGACTACTGGGATGGGAAAATGACTGCATATGACTACACAGTCATGCCAATTGACGGGGCAGCAGGGGTATTTGCCCACGAATACGGACACGATCTCGGCTTGCCTGATGAGTATGACACTCAATACACAGGTCAAGGTGAAGCAGTTGCCTACTGGTCCATTATGGCAAGCGGTTCTTGGGCAGGCAAGATACCTGGAACAGAGCCTACAGGTTTCAGTCCATATGCGAAAGAATACTTGCAGGATAAACAGAACAGCAACTGGCTGAAATATGAAGAACTAGAGCTATCGGATTTGAATAAGCGCGGTACACAGTACCTGCTTGACCAAGCCAACTCAAAAGGCACAAACTTGGATGCCCTGAAAATTAATCTGCCGGATAAAATGACAACCGTGAATACGCCATATAGCGGACAATACGAATACTATAGCGGCAAAGGCAATAACTTGGATTCATCCATGTCAACAACACTGGATCTGACCGGAAAATCGTCTGCTCAATTATCCTTTAAGATCTGGTATCAAATTGAACAGGACTGGGATTACGGCTCCATTCAAGTAAAAGAGGATGGCAGCGACACATGGGTAACGGTTCCCGGCAACATCACCACTACAGCAAATCCAAATCAGCAAAACCCTGGAAACGGCATCACCGGCTCATCCAATGGCTGGGTTGACGGAATCTTCGACTTATCGGCCTATGCCGGCAAGAAAATCGATTTGCGCTTTAACTATTGGACAGATGTCGCTGCGATTGAAACAGGCTACTATGTAGATGATATCGTCATCACTGCCGATGGCGAGCAAGTCCTGGCTGATAACGCAGATGGAGCAAGCACAGCCTTCACATTTAACGGGTTCCAGAAAGATGAAGGGAAATTTGCCAGCGAGCATTACTACCTCGTCGAGTGGAGAAACCATAAAGGCGTCGACACCGGCCTCGCTCACATTAAACGCGGTGACTCACTCATGAAATATGATGGCGGCATGGTTGTCTGGTATGTCGATGACAAATACTCAGACAACTGGACAGGCATTCACCCAGGCGAAGGCTATCTCGGTGTAGTGGACGCTGACCAAGGAGCAATCAAATGGAGCGATAACTCAATCGCCTCCACACGCTTCCAAATTCATGACGCGGCCTTCCGTCTAACGAAGCCGGACAAAATGTTCGTCGATTACACAAGCCTAACCGGCCTGACAATGACAGACAAGGACACGAAAGCATATCCTGTTTTCGATGACAGCAAGAACTACTTAAATCCTCATCTTCCTGATGCAGGAAGAAATATTCCGAACTATGGCGTGAAAATCGAAGTCGTCAAACAAAGCAAAGACCAATCCGTCGGAAAGATTATCGTGAAGAAAAATTAATAAAGAATAGAAGAAAGACCCGGATAGCCTATTAAAGCACCGGGTCTTTCTTATGGGAAAAGGGGATAAGCTCGCCCTCCTCCCTAGAGCACTACAAAAAAACCGTCTCTGAAAATCCCTTAAAGGGCTTTTCAGAGACGGTTTTCTAAGAATTAATCTTTCTTCAAGAAATCCTCAAGCGATTGGATGGCCTGCTCTTCATCGCTGCCATCTGCCGCTAAGGTAATCGTGCTGCCACTGCTAATGGCCAGGCTCATAAGCCCCATAATGCTTTTCACGTTTACTTTCTTATTGCCATTCATAATGTAGATCTCGGAAGAAAAACTGCTGGCTTTTTGTACAAACAGTGCCGCAGGACGAGCTTGAAGACCCGTTTTCAAATGAACTGTTACTTGTTTCTCAATCATGACATAATCCTCCCCCAGTCTACTTTGAATTAATAAATTGGTACATGAAAATATTATTTCGACTCACCGGCTCGCAGCTTTTCTGCTATTTCATCAATTTTGCGCAGTCGATGATTAATGCCTGATTTACTGATTTTAGCCCCGGTGACCATATCTCCGAGTTCTTTGAGGGTGACGTCCTGATATTCGACACGAAGTCTGGCAATCTCACGCAGTTTATCCGGCAGGACGTCTAACCCAACCGTATTTTCTATATATCTTATATTCTCGACTTGGCGCAAGGACGCACCAATCGTTTTATTCAAGTTCGCGGTCTCACAATTTACCAGGCGATTAACCGAGTTTCTCATATCACGCACAATACGGATATCTTCAAATTTCAAAAGGGCATTATGCCCGCCGATAATATTGAGAAATTCAGAGATTTTCTCTGCTTCCTTCAAATACGTAATGAACCCCTTTTTCCTCTCCAGCGTCTTGCTTTTCAATCCAAATGAATTCATTAATTCACATAGAGCATCATTATGCTCTTTATATAAAGATGAGATTTCAAGGTGATAGGAAGATGTTTCCGGGTTATTCACCGAACCGCCCGCGAGAAATGCTCCACGCAAATAGGAGCGTTTGCAGCATTTCTTCTCAATGAGGCTTTCAGAAATATTTTGTACCATGGAAAATCCATCTTCTATAATATTCAAGTCCGTAAGTACTTCCTTTGCTTTCTCGGCAAAACGGACAATATATACGTTATTTTTCTTTAGTTTCATCTTTTTCCGGACGAGCAATTCTACCTGAAGATCATACATCTTCTTCAGCAATGTATAGATTCTTCTGGCAATCGCTGCGTTTTCGGTTTGGACATCTACAACAAGATGGCGGTTTGAAAAGGATAAGGATCCGTTCATCCGAATCAGCGCGGATAGTTCTGCCCGAGCACAACAATCTTTAACTTCCAAGTTCGTCAGCTCTTTTTTTGTTTCCGACGCAAACGACATCCTTTTTCCACCTCTATCTTTTCAATTTGCTTTCAGCCATTCACTCTGCTGACATGAATGCCACTTTTATAAATTAAACTATATATAATTGATGCGACTGCTACTGTATCATGACGGACGCGATTATTATGAATGGAAACGATATTTTCCTTTATGACCTTTACACCCATTTTCTCCAGCCGTTTGATATCAAATATGACTGGCTGTGCGTACTCCTCTTTATATTTCAATTTCAAATGAGGGGGAATCTCCTCATTATTGACAAGGATCGTATCAACACACCTTGAACCAAGATGATCATTGAGCACCTTTAAATGGTCGCTGGCGGTATAGTTTAGCGTCTCTCCGGCTTGGGTCATTAAGTTGCAAATATACACCTTAGCCGCTTTGGAGTTCGCAATCTCTTCAGCAATGGACGGCACGACAAGATTAGGAAGAATACTCGTATATAAGCTTCCCGGTCCCATCAAAATCATATCTGCATTCCGGATGGCTTCGAGTGTTTCCTTTGGCGGTTCAATCTCCTCGGGACTGAGAAATACTCGCTTAATGCGCTTCCCGGAATACGGAATCTTGGACTCGCCGGTGACAATTTCTCCATCTTCAAGCTCCGCGTGCAAAATAACACTTTGATTTGCTGAGGGCAATACCTGTCCTTTGACATTTAATACCTTGCTCATCTCTTGAATCGCGTGAACGAAATCACCTGTAATTGAGGTCATCGCTGCCAGGATGAGGTTCCCGAGAGCATGCCCGCTCAAATGGTCCGCATTGTCGAAACGATGCTGGAACATCTGTTCAACAAGCGGCTCGACCTCAGACAATGCGGCAAGAACATTTCGGATATCTCCAGGAGCCGGAATATCCAGTTCATCCCGGAGACGGCCAGAGCTGCCTCCGTCATCCGCTACCGTGACAATGGCCGTAATATCAACAGGATAGGTTTTCAGGCCACGAAGCAGCACAGGCAGTCCTGTACCGCCGCCAATAATGGCTATCCTAGGTTGTCTTAACTTGGACGTCATCTGTGCGTACCTTCCTTTTATTAATATCCCGATGGGTTACCCTCGTATCATATTCATCCTTATAGCGATCTCTAAGGAATTCAGCCAGGGTGACAGAGCGGTGCTGGCCTCCGGTGCATCCAACGGCTATGACAAGCTGTGCCTTGCCCTCCCGTCTATATTGCGGAATCATGAAATCAAGTAAGTCCACCCATTTCTTGATGAACTTCTGGGTTTCATTCCACTTCAAGACGTAGGAGGACACCTCTTGGTCCAGACCTGTCATCGGGCGCATATGCTCAATGTAGAATGGATTCGGAAGGAAGCGAACATCAAAGACGAGGTCAGCATCAATCGGAAGCCCATGCTTAAAGCCAAAAGACATCACATTAATCGTGAAAGATACCTGTTTGTTAACCGCAAACTCCTTCGCGATTTTCTCACGTAATTCACGCGGCTTTAGGGCAGATGTATTGTAAATAGTTTGGGAACGTCCCTTTAATTCCTCAAGCAAATCGCGTTCAAGGCGAATGCCCTCTAGCGGCAGCCCTGATGGCGCAAGCGGATGGGTTCTTCTTGTTTCCTTATACCTTCTTACAAGTACATCATCGTCAGAATCAAGGAAAAGAATTTCCGGAACAAAGGTCTTGGAATCATTTAAATCATCAAGAGCTTTAAATAAGTGGTCAAAAAAGTCACGGCCTCTCAAATCCATGACAACAGCCACTTTGTTCATTTTCTTGCCAGAGTCCTCCATTAATTCAAGGAATTTCGGCAGCAAGGTTGGCGGCAGATTATCCACGCAGAAGAAACCTAGATCTTCGAAGCTCTGTACGGCTACTGTCTTGCCCGCACCTGACATGCCCGTTATAATGACCAAACGATGGTCCATTGTTTCATTCTCCACTTTCTTATCTTCCATATTTATTCCCCGTTTCTTTCCAGCTTGTAATCAATGAGTTCGAAATCCTCCGTGTATCGGAAGGTCCCCATCAGCACATCTGTGCCATGTATTAAATGATCCAATATTTGGCGGTCTCCTTCAGCCATCGGCAATGACGGAATATCAGCGAGCGGGTGCCACTCAAGCCGGCCTTCCTCCGTATCTACTAACGCCTCTCCCTCGGCTTCCTTCGCACAGAAAGAGAAAAGCATCCACTCATTCACGATTTCATCGCCTCGAAGATTCACCATTGTAAAAATCCCCTTCAAAACGGGATTGCTAATTCTTAAATTTGTTTCCTCATAATACTCCCGAATGACAGAGTCACGAATGGATTCGCCCGATTCCATTTTGCCGCCTGGGGCAACCCACCAATTTCTACGTGGTTTCTGAAGCATTAACGCTCTGCCATCCATTATATATAAACAATTGGTCACTCTTTGCATTCCATTCACCTCATGATTGCCAAGAGAAGCATCTTATTTCGTCTATCCCCATTATACTATTTTCCATACTCAGGAACAATGTAAGGAAAACACACATAAACGCTCTTCAAAAGGATATATTTTTCGACAAAAACAAAAAAGCGGCACAGGTTAAAAACCTGTGCCAAAAGTATATAAAAGGGGGTCAATTTCTATTTTAATTCTACCCCAATTTTATTTCGCTTATATTACAGCAACGTTAAGTAAAGATGACGATTTGTAATTTATTTCTTATTTTATTTGTTCCTTTAATTTATCCATCAGCTCTTCCACATAATGCTGAGCAGACTGTGCGGCAATGCTGCCATCGCCTGTTGCCGTAACAATCTGGCGGAGCTGCTTTTCACGAACATCGCCCG
Source organism: uncultured Bacillaceae bacterium (assembly GCA_904501845.1). Classification (GTDB taxonomy): domain Bacteria; phylum Bacillota; class Bacilli; order Bacillales; family Pradoshiaceae; genus Pradoshia. The sequence continues at coordinate 18,970 of CAJGCH010000018.1, forward strand.
CCGCGAAAATGCCTGGGATTTTCGTTTCCATGCGGTCATTTGTCTCGATATAGCCATTTTCATTCGTAATGCCGAGATTTTGGAATGGCTTTGTAAGCGGAAGCATGCCAATGTAGATGAACACGCCATCAGCCGGAAGCTCTGTTTCCGTACCATCAACCGTGGAAATCAAGGTCACGCCCCCAACCTTTCCATCTTTCTCATTGATGGATTTAAGGGTGGAATTCCAAATGAAGTCCACTTTTTCATTCGCGAATGCGCGCTCTTGAAGGATTTTTTGTGCACGCAGCTCGTCACGTCGGTGAACGATTGTCACCTTCGAAGCAAAGCGAGTTAAGTAAACACCCTCTTCAACTGCGGAATCTCCGCCTCCGATGACGAATAGCTCTTTATTCTTGAAGAACGCACCGTCACAAACAGCGCAATATGATACACCGCGCCCGCCAAGCTCCTTCTCGCCAGGAACGCCGATTTTCTTGTATTCAGCCCCTGTCGAGATGATGATGGTACGTGTCTTGTATTGTTTAGATCCGGCATCAATGGTCTTGTATTCTTCCCCATCAATGATTTCCTTCACTTCACCGTATGCATATTCAGCACCGAATTTCTTCGCATGCTCAAACATTTTATTCGATAAATCTGGTCCTAGAATAGACTCATATCCAGGGTAATTCTCAACATCCTCTGTATTGGCCATCTGCCCGCCTGGGATTCCCCGTTCAAGCATTAACGTAGATAAATTAGCCCTAGAAGCATAGACAGCTGCTGTCATCCCAGCAGGTCCTGCACCAATGATGACCACATCATAAATTTTTTCTTCAGCCATATGACACACTCCTAACTTCAATTCTGTATCCTGTTTATATACGAACGCTACGCTGTTTATTTTAACATGTATTAGCTTATATTAATCGTATAAAACTATACCAGCGCAGTCCATCGATTTGCTTATTGCAGCAAATTGGCCACTTGATTAACATATTTCGATAAGGTGGATACAGATACACCATACATATTGGCTATTTCCTTTTGCGGAATTTTCTCTCCGCGAAGCTTATGCCACTCATATTCTATCGCCGCTGCCCAAGCCTTCGCATTCCTGAACCTTAGGCCATTTTCCTTTCCTTCCACATAGACGGAAAACCACAGCAAGTATAGGCCTGATTCAATCAAACGGACTGGATAGTGGCGATTATATAATAATTCAGCCACCTCGCCCCCGAAAAAGACGGTTGGATCAGCAAATTCAATACTTTTCTTGTATAATAACTCCTCCTGCTGGAACTTCTCATTCTCCAGATACAAAGGATGATGCTTGATCATCGGCAAGGCTTTCGAACGGCTCGATAAGAACAAGCCAAAAAGACGCTCCTCCGGATAGTCGCTCTCAAGCTTCTTCAAGATTGTTGGCGCATGCTCCTCAAAGCTCATCTCAAAATCCTCTGTGAGCTCATTCCATGGCTCAAGCCCCTCCTTATCAGGACTAAGAACCTCAACCTTCTTCCAAGCCTTACGAGCAGCCTCAACATTCCCAATCTGGTAAGCGGATTTACTCAACCAATAATAGAAGGTCCCATCACCCTCATAGCCTTTCTTCTCCAGCACACGAAGCCATTGATACGCCTCTTCATAAAAGCCCGTAAGCGCAAATGTCGCGCCAAGCTTCAATAAATGCTCATCAAGAAACGGTCTAACCTTCCGCAAAAGCTCATACACCTCACGGACCTTCTCATCCCGCATCTGATAATGGTAAAAAACCATCCCATTGCATAGCGCATGCAAATTGCCCGGATTCTTCTCAAGCACCCGGTCTAGCGTCTCAAACGCTTCATCTGTCTTCCCAACATAAAAATACGCCAGAGCCAGATTATTATACGCTGACCAAAACTCCGAATATGTTTCAATCATATCCTCAAGCCTCTCAACTGCCTTCACGAAATTCCCCGCCTCAAGCAATCTTCGAGCCTCATCCTGGCGCATCATCAAATCATCCTGATACTCAAGCGTTTCCTCTGTCTCATCCGTCTCAAATGTAATCAAATCAAGAAGATCCTCAGCATCCTCGCTAAACTCCCCGAACTCATCCCGCTCCAAATACTCATTCGCATGCTTATAAGCTTCCTTAAACAAGCCCATATGCGCAAAATTATTAGCTAGCAAATAGTGACATTCCGTCATAAAAGGATCCAAGTCCTGTAGTATATTCAATAGCAGCTGGTTTGAAAACTGATACTCCCCCAGCTCCGTGCAAATCACCGCAAGCTGGCAAGCAATCATCGGCTCATCCGGCTCCAGCTGATACGCACGATTCATGTATTTCTTCGCTTTATATAAATCCCTGCGCTGAAAAGCCTTTATCCCTTTCGTAAAATAAAACTCTCCAGTCGGGTTAAATGACACAACATTAGCGTTTTTTACCCAATTAGAATTTTTCCCCATCTAGTCCTCCAAAAGACTTATTGTTTAACCCATAAATTATACCATATTCGGAGAGTTATAGAAAGGAAAGGAGACCGTGGAAGAGGGAAGGGTGATATATGCGGGCTTGTGGGCTTCGGCCAACTTTTGACCACGCTTTATACCTTTTGCATGGGTGAAGGGTGGGCTTTCTCTGACGACTCCCGCCTTTTGACCACCTTTTCCCCACCCTTCATATCCTTTGCATGGGCATAGGGTGGGGATTGCCTGGCTTCTCCCGCCTTTCGACCACCTTTTCCCCACCCTTCATACCCTTTGCATGAGCAA
>CAJGCH010000019.1 GCA_904501845.1 uncultured Bacillaceae bacterium
ATATCTAAATAAATCTTACTAGACTTTGTTCCTTACTCATTGAGTTTCGCTGGAAGAACAAGTTCGTTCCATTTCGCTGCAGCCACTCGCTTTCCGCGGGGAGGAACAGAGCCTCTTCGGCTTCGCCTGTGGGGTCTTTAGCCTTTCCTAGACGATCCGCAGGAGTCGAGTGACTTCCGCTCCATTCCACTGGTTATTAACAATAATATACAAATTGAACAAATCTATTAAAAATTAAAAAACCCAACCTATTAGACGAAATATTAATTAAAATACCGCCTAATAGTTTGGGTTTATTATTGAACTGAAATATTTTTATCCCAGCCTATTACTCCTTCTAGCAATATAGCTGTACCTCTCAACCGGTATTACGGAGACCGGCTGCAATTCCATTAATAGTATGCAAGACTTGCAGGAGCAATTCTGTATCCATTTCTTCTTTTTCTCTCAGCTCATGAATCAAATGGACCTGAATGAAATTCAATGGGTCGACATATGGGTTTCGGCGATGGACAGAATCCTTTATATTCGGCGTTTTTTCCAGAAGCTCTATATCCTCTGTGATGTCGAGCAGGACTTGCTTTGTAAGAGTATATTCTTCCACGATGTTTCCAAAGATTCTTGCTCCAATCTCAGGGTCTTTGACTAAGGCTGCATATTCCTTTGCTGTCTTTAAATCAGCTTTCATCAGCGCCATCTGTAAATTGTCAACCGTTGAACGGAAGAACGGCCAATCTTGGTACATTTCTCTCAGGGTGAATATATTACTTTCTTCCTGGTCAATATACCACTTCAATCCAGAGCCAGCTGCATACCACGCAGGGAATAATTGCCTGCTTTGTGTCCAGGCAAATACCCATGGTATAGCTCGCAAATTCTCGAATTTATCACTATTCTTCCTGGCCATTGGCCGAGAACCGATATTAAGCTCTCCTATTTCCTTTAGCGGAGTAGCCTGATTAAAGTACGTCAAGAACCCAGCATCTTTAAATACAAGGGATTGATATTTCTGATAGGAAACCTCAGAAATATCCTCCATGGCTTCAACCCAAGCCGGATCCCGAAAATGGCCTTGCTCAGATTGCTTTGAAACATTAGCAGCTGTTTCAATCAATGTAGAAGCCGCTTGCTCCAAAGAGCGAGAAGCAATTTCTTTTATTAGATAGCGGGAGGAAAGCACTTCCCCTTGTTCCGTAATCTTCACGCCGTCACCAAGCGTCTCGAGCGGCTGAGATAAGAGACTCCTGCTGAGCGGTCCGCCTCCTCGGCCAAGAGAACCTCCTCTTCCATGAAAGAACTTCGTTGAGACACCATATTCCTTGGCCATGTCATGCAGTTCAATTTGCGCCTTATACAGTTTCCAGTTCGCCGTGAGCGTTCCCCCATCCTTGCTTCCGTCTGAATAACCCAGCATGATTTCTTGCTGGTTGTTCAGAATGCGTAAATGTTCACGGTATACAGGCATATCGACGAGCGTCTTAAGAATCGCTGAGCCGTTAGATAGATCCTCAATCGTCTCAAGAAGCGGTGCGACGTTCAAATCGCTTTCCACTGTTCCATCAGCATGAAGTCTATATAATCCCGCTTCCTTAGCCAGAAGCAGTACTTCAAGCAAATCACTTGCAGACCTGGTCATGCTGACAATATAGACACGGATTGACTCCTTGCCAAACTCTTTATGCGCTCTCTTAATCAGGTTAAATACATCAATTATTTCCCCCGTTTCCTCGCTGTATTCCTCACGGGCGAGCAATAACGGCCGGGAATCGGTTAATAGATTTTCGAGAAGAGCCATCTTCCGCTCTTCTGAAAGTCCCTGATAATCGGGCTCTACATTAACCTTCTTCAATATTTCTGCCAAGGCGGCAGAATGCTCCTCACTATGATTCCGTATATCCAATGTTCCAAGATGAAATCCAAATAATTGAACCTGACGGATAAGCTTTGACAAAAGTTTCATTTCATGGGCTTTCGGATGGTGTCGATAGATACTTTCTTTGATCATCAATAAATCGGCTAATAGCTCCTCAGAATTTCCATATCCCAAAGTATTCTCTCCTACCATTCGTAACCGCTCAATCATGATAGCGAGCATCCGGCGATATCCCTCATTCTCAACAGGCCATTTCTTCTCTAGAGCTATATAGTGTGATTCTCCATATGTTACAGCTTGAAGAACCGATTCACTTATCGGTGTTCTGGCACTTGAATGGGATAAACGTTTCATCAATTCAATCAGTACTTTCTCATACTTTTTTAATACAAGCGAACGATGCCGTGTCAATGTCTCCCATGTTACTTCCGGAGTGACGAACGGGTTCCCGTCCCTGTCCCCCCCAATCCAGGAACCAAAGCGAAGGAATGTTGGCACATTCCAGTCCTCATCAGAATAATGTCCTTTCAGGCTGTCCTCGAGCTCTTGGTGAATATCTGGGAGAACATCAAAAAAGATTTTATCAAAATAATAGAGGCCATTACGAACTTCATCAATGACTGTTGGCTTACGGTCCCTCAATTCATCCGTATGCCATAGAGTAGTGATTTCATTGTACAGGCTTTCTTCGATATTCTTTCTCTCCTTATTCGTTAAAAGCGGACTATCCAAACGGATAAGAAGATTGGCTATTCTTTTTTGGATCTCCAGAACTGATCTCTTCGTTGCTTCGGTCGGATGCGCTGTAATGATTAAATCTAAAGATAAGCGGTTAAGAACCTCCTGGATGATCTCTCCGGATATATGTTTATCCTTCATGGATTGGATAGCCTTTTCAATCGATCCGGGCTGTTCATTTTCGGAGTTTAATTGGTAGTCGCGGCGGCGGCGTATCCGGTGATTCTGTTCGGCCGCATTAATTAAATGGAAATAAACGGAGAAGGCCCTGATAACCTGCATTCTCATAGCCGGAGACAAGGAAGCAATCTCGCTTTTTAATTCATGATAAGTCTCATCCTCGACATGAAGACGAAGGGACTTGCACATGGTTCTAATTCTTTCAACTGTATCAAACAGCTCTTTTCCGCCTTGGTAAATTAATATTTCCCCTAAAATATTACCCAGCATCTTAACTTCCTTGCGAAGGGGTAAACTTGTATCTTGCTTTGTAACCATCAAAATCCTCCTCGTCGATAATCAATCTCTCTATTCTGAATTTTCAGTCTTTAAAATCCATCCTGTTTATTAAGAAGAATGTTGTCACTCTTATATTTTAATCAATATCTGGTAATCACACAAATTTTTACCCTACATTCCGTAATGTGTTAATTATTTTTTTCGACATACAAGCGTTTTCAATCAGATTTGAAACGTGTATAGCTCTTATCCTTCTATCGGGTAAATTAACGATATAATGTGTATTATCTTCTTTTCAGTTTCCTTTATCACTCTCTTTATCGGGTATATTTCAAAATGCCCCTAAATTCTTCAAAGTTTTTCGACTGTTACCTACATATTCAGTGAGCACTTGTTAATTTTTAGAGTTTTTTGCGATTTACGAAAGATAAAATCGTAGAGTAAACTAGTTTACTAAAGTCAATGGAGAGATTAAATGTAGAATTGGGGAAATGAAATGAAACCATTAACAGATATCCAGCTATATGACTTTTTAGAAAAGAACTATGATACCATTCTCTAAGAGATGATATTGGTTCAAAAAAGCCATGATCACATGACAGTGACCCGTTCCAAAGAGATTCCAAGAATGACAGCCAAAGCTATCACCAGCCTCCTGCTGGACAGCTCCCATTTATTCAAATCCTATTTAAAAGAGTGGACAGCAAGTGTCACGAATAGAAGTTTATACTTTAATATCCCTGTTTCTTATTTTGCTGATTTGATGAGACAATATCGGCAAATTTACTCCAGGTATATTGAAAAATTTATCATAAGTCAAGGCAGGTCAATCAATCCTGAAACAACCTGTCATTGGTTTACCCTCGTGAACGAAGGTTTTGACCGCCTCTTATCTCAATTCATCAATCAAATGGATTCCTATAAAAAGCAAAAATCCAGACAGCGGCATCTCATTAATGACATAAGTGCAGCCGTCCTTCCATTAGTCGGTCAAATAGGTGTTCTCCCATTATCAGGCCAGGTGGATTCTAATTACTTAGAGTTTGTTTTAAAAGCCGTTCCTGACCAATGCATCAACCTAGAGGTCAGTCATCTTTTCATTGATATGTCTGGTGTTCTCTCCATTGACGGTCTCATTGCAGAAGAACTCTCAAAATTGACCAGGATTCTCAGCCTGTTAGGCATTTCCGTAACAATCTCCGGCATGAAGCCAGAAATAGCCCTTTTTACCATCCGATCAGGCATCGATTTTAGCCGTTTTTCCACCGCCGGTAATTTAAAGCAGGCAACGAAGCAACTATGGAGTCAAAATAACGGCGATATAAAGCTGATGCATACATATTTCAGGTCTCCGCATAGGGGTCCTTTTTTTATTGAATGGCTTTTTTAAACATAAAGATATTAATAGTTTACAAAGACCAATTATTATAGAACAATAAATAATAGTTATTATTGTTCTATCATCCAACTAGCCATCGAAGAGCTCACTTGATCTAGATGAGCAGCAGAAGGAGCCTATTTATATGAAGATTAGACATTGGGATATTAACCTGAAAATCCGCCTGCTTGGCGAAGCATTCGTCCAAATCTCCTTTTGGACGGTTTTTCCTTTTCTTGCGATTTATTTTGCCGAAACAATGGGCGTGACCACCGCCAGCGTGCTTTTAATGCTGTCACAAATAATCGCGGTGGCATTTGGACTATTCGGAGGCTTCTTTGCCGACCACTTTGGGAGGAGAAGAATGATGCTCATTGCCATTGCCGGGGAAGTCATTGGGTATGGCATCTTCGCACTAGCAAGCCACCCTGGTATTGATTCAGCAATCATCGGCTTTATCGGCTTTACAATTGCCAGTTTATTCTCGAATATCTACCAGCCAGCGGCACAGGCAATGGTAGCGGATGTCGTAGAGTCCCAGCATAGAAGTTATGTATTTTCAGTTTTTTATATGATGACGAATATCGCTGTTGTCTTAGGTCCGCTAATTGGGGCAATGTTCTTCACAAACCACCGATTCTGGCTGCTGGTTATTGTCACATGCGGCGCAAGCTTATTGTTCCTTCTTCTGTTCCTATTCTCACATGAAACATTGCCTGAAGAAGCAGGGGTCAGCAAGAAACCTATGACCATCAAACAAGTCCTCAGAGGACAGCTTGCTGATTATCGCGTAATATTTACCGATCGTGTTCTCTTGCTTTTCATACTGGCAGGAATCCTGGTTTCTCAAACATTCATGCAACTGGATTTATTCATTCCTATCCATATTACCGAGACAGTTGATGAAGCAACCTTATTTTCTATAGGTAATGTTGTTGTAACCTTGAATGCAACGGAGCTGTTTGGACTCGTGGTGGCGATAAATGGAGGAATTGTCGCCCTTTGTACCGTACTTGTGACAAAATGGATGATGACCTACCAGGAGAAGTATGTGTTTGCGGGTTCCTCCATCCTTTATGGGATATCCATTTTGCTAATGGGTCTATTTCCCTATCCATGGATGTATATGGTCAGCATTGTCATCTTTAGCCTTGCTGAATTGATGACTGTTGGCATTGCCCAAAATTTTGTGTCTACCATTGCGCCAAAGCATCAGCGAGCCATGTATTTCTCAGCTGCCCAGCTTCGCTTTAGCATTGGGCGCGTGCTTGCTCCGCTCTCCATTACTTTAACAGGTCTAATCGGTTCTAGGGAAACGACCTATATCTTGGCTTTCGTTGCCTTCGTTTCGGCGATTATTTATCTGCTTATGTACCGCCTCTATGCGAAAAAAGAAATGAAAGCCGTCTCGATATAACTTTGATAGCAGCGTCCCTAAATGGGACGCTGCTTTTTTTCTCTCACTCCTCTAAATGTAAATCCAAAAAACTTAATGAACTGGGTCCCTTCGATTCCAAGGGATGATAGCTGCGACCAAAAGGATTCCCGCTAATATAAAGGCTGTGTAAGCAGCCAAATCTGTTTCCCCATAATTTTTAACCCCGATAGCGATATAGGCCCAAACGAAAACGAGCGGATATAAAAAGTCTCTTTCCTTCAACCTGAAGACAATGGCAAGAATGGCTCCGATGACCAACATGATCACCGTCCATGTTTCATCTGTCAGGCCAAAGCCTTCCCACCCATTCACTTTAAGTACATAGGCAATATTGACAATTGTCGCGACACTGATCCAGCCAAGATTAATGGAAAAGGGAGCCCTGTCAAAGAAATCCGGTTCTGACTCGTCCAGTTTTCGATATAGCATAATGAGACTGACCAAATACAGCAGCATGATAACAACACTAATCACAAATAGCTCATAATGCCAAACAAGGATCCATCCGATATTGAACAAACTGCTTAAGATAAACCAAACAGTTGTATTGGCATAAACAGCTGAGTCTCCCCTGTTACCCACAAACTGCAGGATAATCCAAATCCCAATCAGCACATAGATGAGAGACCAGATGGAAAAGGCATATCCGGCTGGCGTAATTAATACATTAATTTGATTAGATATCTCCCCTGTTGTCTTCCCGTTAATGGGTATCAGGTTTGCAAGTGCATTAGTTATGACGACTAGCAGGAAAAAGATTGTATTCCATATTTTACTGTTCATTTAATCCCCTCAGTTCTCCATATTCTATAGCAGTTTATCCCCTTCTATTGCCAAATTTAAACAAAAGCGAACTCCAAGCATAAGGACGATTGCAACCATGTCTTTCAGGGTAAAATGGTGAGGTGAAACCTTTCGCTATTTGAAACGGTATATAGTTAAGGAAAAAAAGAAAGGAGTGTGTCAATTAAATGAAAAGAGGAACGATTATCCTTATCAGCGGCATTGCCGTTGTCGGCATATTAATTGCTATGTTCGCCTCAAGCTATAATGGCTTTGTAACAGCTGAGGAAGATGTGGACCAATCCTTTTCCCAGATTGAGACACAGCTGCAAAGGAGAGCCGACCTGGTCCCTAACTTAGTCAATACGGTCAAAGGGTACGCCTCCCATGAGGAATCTGTTATAAGTGATGTTACGGAGGCTCGTGCAAATCTCGCAAATGCCAATTCACCACAAGACCAGGCAACTGCAAATGATGAATTGACCGGAGCTTTGAACCGCTTGCTTGTCGTGGTTGAGAACTATCCTGATTTAAAGGCAAACGAGAATTTCCAACAATTAATGGATGAGCTCGCAGGCACGGAAAACCGCATTGCGGTTGCCCGCAAGGATTATAATGAGCAAGTGTCTGGCTATAACAAAAAAGTAAAGCAATTCCCAGGAGCCATGATTGCTGGCCTGTTTAATTTCGATGAAAAGGAATACTTCCGCTCTGCTGAAGGCGCGGACCAACCGCCAACAGTTGATTTTGGTACTGAATGATGCGCCATAAACTATTCCTCATTCTGAGTGCTCTTGCCATTTTTGCTTCAAGCTTCGCATCAACTATGGTTCATGCAGATATCCCCGAACCAAAAGGGGATATTTATGTCCAAGATTTTGCCGGAATCTTGTCTAATCAGCAAAAGCAGGAGTTGAATAGTTTAGGAAGAGAACTTGAAGACCAGACAAAAGCTCAAATCGCTGTCTTGACCGTTAATTCACTAGAAGGTTCTTCACCTGAAGACTATGCACTTGAGGCTTTCCGAAAATATCAATTGGGTGATAAGGAACTTGAAAATGGCGTTCTTCTTCTCATGGCTTTTGAGGAGAATGATGCTGACAAGTCCGCCAGGATTGAAGTCGGCTATGGACTTGAAGGCGCTTTACCAGACGGCAAGGTGGGACGAATACTGGATCAGTATACGATGCCCTATTGGAAGAACGGCCAGCCAGACCAGGCCATCATCCATACATACGAGCAATTATCCAACGAAGTTGCAGCGGAATATGGACTGGATAAACTAACGGAACCCGGAAAAGATACCGTAACACCAGATGACTCAAGCAGCACGAATCAAGATAGCGGAATGGCTACTTGGAAGAAGATGCTGATCGCTGCCTTTCTTATCATTTTCGTTATCATTGATTTAACCTTCTTCGGAGGGACATTTACGTATATGCTCCTCCATATCCTTTCAGCCATTGCCAGAAGCAGAGGCGGTGGAGGAGGAGGACCACGCGGCGGCGGGGGTGGATCATCCGGCGGAGGCGGCGCTTCTCGCGGATGGTAGCTGATTGCTCTATCTACAGGCGGAATACCGATAATCCAATCGGCTTTCCGTCTGTTTTTATTTTCATTAAACTTTTTATCCTCGTTCCCCTTTATCAATCGAGGCACAATCGAAAAAAAGCTGACCTGGATGATTCGTATAATAACGAAGCATCCAGGTCAGCCTGTCCCCTTACGTAAGAGTAACGGTTCTATTCGTTCGGATAGATTCATAGCAAGCATCAATCGCCTTCATGTTCTGCAAGGTGTCATTCCCTGTATATTGAGGCTGTTTGCCTTCTAGAACACATTCGGCAAAATGTTCAACCTGCATGAGGTATTGGTCACAGGAGATGATTTCTTTTCTTGTCTCCTCATTTGTCTTGATGACTAAAGTTCCTTTATGGCCTTTACGGTCCGGTCGGTAGGCATGCTGGCAAATGATTTCTCCCTTTGTGCCCACCACTCTATACTCATCCCTTGTTTTCATCTGGAAGCTGCAATCAAACATCGCTTGAACGCCATTATCCATCCAAAGATGTCCGGTTGTCGTCATATCAACATTATATTTAGGATCCAGTTTGGAAAAAGCCTTCACCTCTATAGGTTCAGCCTGCAAAATATGGCGAATGGCATGAATATTATAACAGCCGATATCATATAAAGCTCCCCCGCCCTTTTCTTCTGATAAACGGATATTCTCCTCATCATCTAAGAAAAAGGAATGACTCGCATACATATATTTCACTTCGCCAATTTCGCCTGTTTTCAGTATATCCTTCACCCGCTTATGCTGGGCATGGAATTGATACATGAAGGCTTCCATGAACAGGACCCCATGGCGGCTGCAAACCTCCTGCATTTCTTTCATTTCATGAGCCGTCAATGAAGCGGGCTTCTCGACAAGGACATGCTTGCCGGCTTTAGCCGCCTCCATTACCCACTTGGCGTGAAGATGGTTCGGCAGCGGAATATAAACCGCCTCAATCTGTTCGTCACCAAGCAAGGCCTCATATGAATCATAAACCTTTGGAATGCCCAGTTTATCGGCCGCCTCACTTGCTTTGCCGCTTGAGCTTGCGATAGCGAAAACCTCCCCCAGCGTTGAGCGGGTGATCGCAGGAATAACCTGTTTTTGTCCGATGTTAGCCGTGCTTAGAATTCCCCATTTTACTTTACTCATTTCTTGGCTCCCTTCAGCTGGATTTGATTCTCATAAAAAAAAGAGCGAGATGCCTTTTGCACGTGCTCGCTCTTGTGGTCATTTCCATTATAAGTAATAATGAACGTATTTGGCAATTTTCATTAAAATTTTATCTTTTGTAGAGAGCTTTTCGAAATACTCCAATGTGATTTTTGATGAATCATCGAGGTCCTGATCCACTTGCTTAAGGAGAACATCCGTAAAAGGTGATTCGTCCATGAACAATGTCATCTCATCATTCAAGCGGAAAGACCGTGAATCAATGTTGACTGTTCCTATGATTGGATACTTACGGTCTATCATGACCAGCTTCCCATGAAAAACACCCTTCTCATACTGATACACCTTCATCCCATTCTTGAGCGCCTCCTTCACGAAGGGATAGGCTGCTTGGGTGAGCAAAAGGCCATCAGAGTGCTTCGGCCACATAATCGTGATTTCCACTCCCCGCTTTTTTGCCTCTTTTAACGACTTCATAAAGCGTTCATTATCTGGAATGAAATAAGGAGTGGCGATAATAATGTCTTTTTTGGCGGCATCAAACGCTTCTATAAGATCATCAACCACCTCATATCCGCTCGAGTACGTTTTCAAGTAATGAGTGGTGGCTCCTGTTTCTTTAGCGATATGATGTAAAGGAGGTGATTCCCCTGTATTATGTTTCCAATCATGACAAAACTGCTTTTCAAAATCTTGAATGCCCTCTCCGGTCATGCGCAGCTGATAATCATGCCAGCTGGGCTTCGAATACTTCTGTGCTATATTCATTCCGCCAGTATAGGCGACCTTTCCATCTATGACGGCAATCCGGCGATGATTCCGATGCTGAATGGTATACCATATATGCGGAAAATGCGGTTCATTGCTATACGTAACATGGACACCAGCCTTCTCAAGCTCTTTAAATCCCTTTCGATTTCCCTTAAAAGAACCGGCACGGTCTACAGAATAGTATACATCGACACCCTCTCTCGCTTTTCTTTTCAATAAATCAAAGTATCGGTCGCTCGCCTTCCCGCTCCCAATCGAAAAGAAATGGATATAGACATAATCTTTAGCCTCTTCTATATCCTTAGCAAACCGGGGATAAAACGTATCCCAATTCGTATAAAGCTCGAAGTCGCTTTGCTTTAGGGGGTAGACAATCGGATTGCTTTCTTCTTTTGCGGCTTCTCGCCCTTTTCTAATATCTTGATGAATCCATGTCAAGAGCAGCCCAAAAAACACGATGACCATCCCTAGCACCCATAAGACGGTGTATATAATCTTCTTGAACATACCATCCTCCTATCAAGCTTTTATTTCTTGTTAGTATGTGCAAGGAATGCCTATTTATTGTTTTTGAGCTAAATCAATCACAAAAAAAAAGAAATCCAGAAGGTTTATATACCTATCTGGATTTCTCCCGATTTAACAGCTGTGACTGCCTTCTTCACTTTTTAGCTTTGATCCTGTTTTCCCAAGAAGGAGGTCACCCTCTGTGGATTTTATAATCTCATCTGTGACGGTGTTAGAAATGACGGTCGCAACCATTTGCAGCATATCATTTACCTCGATTTGTGATTGCTTGAACTCCTGGACAATCGGGATTTCATCAAGTTCCCTTTCCACTTTCGCCAATTTATCCTCCGTCTTTTTCAGTGCTTCTGTTTTGCCGTAATGCTGGAAGTTGACCGCTTGCTTTTGAAGTCCCTTAATGACAGACATAAGCTCGGCTACATGTTGATTGCCGTTAATTTGCGCTTCCGCTCTTTTAAAGAAGTCGACTTCTTCCGTTTCAGAAATCATCCTTGCCAAATCTTTTGCCTTATCAATAATTTGTTCTTTCGTGAATTTTTCCATTTATACGCCCACCTTTACCCCTTTAATCTCCATATCCATCTCTGAAACCATCTCGCCGTTTAACGACCATGTTTTTGCATCGGTAATTTTAACTTTGACGATTTTGCCGATAGCCGTTTTTGGTCCTGCAAAGTTAACCAGTTTATTCTTCGTTGTATAGCCAGCCAATACATTTGGATTATTCTTGCTTTCCCCTTCTACAAGCACATCCATAATTTGACCTTTATATTGCTGATTCTTTTTAAGCGCTATTTCATTTACGACAGCGTTCAAACGCTGCAGACGCTTTTTCTTCACTTCCATCGGCACATTATCTTTCATCTTCGCTGCTGGGGTTCCCTCACGCGGAGAATAGATAAATGTATACGCCAAATCGTACTCAACTTCTTTATAGAGGGATAGCGTTTCTTCAAATTGCTCATCCGTTTCGTTCGGATATCCGACAATGATATCTGTCGTTAAAGTGACATTCGGGATGGCCGCCTTAATTTTTTTGACGAGCTCTAAATATTGTTCACGTGTATATTTACGCGCCATGATTTTCAGCACTTCATTGTTGCCGGATTGAACAGGCAAGTGAATATGATCCATCATATTTCCGCCTTTTGCCAGAACTTCAATCAGGTGATCATCAAAGTCTCTCGGATGGCTTGTCGTAAAGCGGATGCGCGGGATATCAATCTTGCGGATTTCCTCCATCAAATCGCCTAAACGATAATGGCGGTCTTCAAAATCCTTCCCATATGCATTCACATTTTGGCCAAGTAAGGTAATTTCCTGATATCCTTGTGCTGCCAGACTGCGGATTTCTTGTATAATATCCTCCGGTCTGCGGCTGCGCTCCTTGCCTCGAGTATAAGGAACGATACAATACGTACAAAATTTATCGCAGCCATACATGATATTGACCCATGCTTTAATATTGCCTTTTCGCACCTTCGGGAGATTCTCGATGATGTCGCCTTCCTTCGACCATACCTCAACAACCATTTCCTTGGACATATAGGCATCCATCAGAATTTCAGGCAATCGGTGAATATTGTGAGTGCCGAAAATCATATCAACAAAGGCATGCTTCTTGAGAATCTTATTGACGACTGACTCCTCCTGAGACATACATCCGCATACCCCAAGCAGAAGGTCGGGCTTGTTTCTCTTTAAGCTTTTCAGGTGGCCAAGCTCGCCAAACACCTTATTTTCTGCATTCTCACGAATGGCGCATGTGTTTAAGAGCACAACATTTGCATCATCAACCTTATCAGTCGGCTCATAGCCTAAAGCCATTAAGATTCCAGACATGACTTCTGTGTCATGCTCATTCATTTGGCAGCCATATGTACGGATATAGAACTTACGTCCTTCACCCATGCCATTATATTGTTCGTTAATGCTAAAATCTTGATGATAGCTTATCGCTTCTTTTCCGCGCTTCTTTGCATCCTTCAATGAAGGGGGCATGTAAACAGCTTCAAAGTATTTGCTGTAATCCTTATCAGGTTTCTTTTCAGATTTAGCAGCGGCCGAATCTAATCGTTGCTGTTCGTTCATAAAAATCCCCTTTCTATCCAATTTCATCATTTATGGAAAAAATTCCACGGGATTGGTAATAGCTAAGTTTACATTAAGTAAGTATAAAGCTTTTAGGGGAAATTAACAATATGCTGGAAGCTTATACAGAAGAGGAAAATCGCCGATCAGACAAAGAAAAACCGCGCCCAAATTTATGAACGCGGAGATGATTTCCTTTCTAAAAAGCAAACCCTATATCCTTCATTGGCCAATAGCGCATTTTCACCTCTCCGACAATTCTTTCCATCGGCACAAAGCCAAAAACACGGCTGTCCTTGCTGTACGGCCTGTTATCACCTAATACGAACATTTGACCTTGCGGAACTTTCTCCCTCCCGGTCAGTTCCTTTAACGTAAAATCCTCCGTGAACCTTCCAGCGGAACCCGGAGCGGATTTAAGCTCATCAAGGTACTCTTCCTCATACGGTTTCCCGTTAATATATAAAATATCATCTTTCATTTCAACGGTATCGCCAGGAAGGCCGATAACCCGTTTCACATATTTATCTGGTGAATCCGTCGCATGGAATACAACCTCATCAAAGCGATCGATATGGGTAATCTTACTTAAGATGACGCGATTGCCATCCTCTAAACTAGGCATCATCGATTCGCCTTTAACCGTTGTCGGCAGAAAAACAAATTGACGGCAAAAGAGCACAACTATAACCGCGATTAGGATCGTTCTTAGCCATGATGCAATTTCACTGGTCACTTTCCGGGTATCCATTCCTTTTTAGTACTCCTTCCAAACTGTTCTTAATGGCGATCGCCACTTACTCGCTCTCTTTACCAATATTTCCCCAAAAATCTTGCCGCAAACGAAAAGTCGTTTCCAACGTAAAAAAGCAGCCGCCTGTATCTCGATTCAGGCGGCTGCTTTGTGACGCTCATCATTTTATTAGATTTAATTCCTTACCAGCTCGTTCAAACGCTCGCAATGCGTCGGCCAATTCCTCCTTGCTATGTTCTGCCGTCACAATTGTACGCACCCTCGCTTTGCCTTTGGCAACTGTCGGAAAGACGATTCCTTGCGCAAATACGCCATACTCCAGCAATCGGTCGGATAGCTCATAAGCTGCCCTATCTTCACCCACGATGACTGGCGTTATAGGGGTCATGCTACTTCCGATATCATAGCCCAAAGCAAGAAGTCCCTCCTTAAAGAAGGTTGTATTCTCCCATAACCGCTCGATTAATTCTGGCTCACTTAACAGCACATCAATCGCCGCCATATTCGCCATCGTCACAGCAGGAGGATGAGATGTGCTAAAGAGAAATGGGCGTCCTTTATGAATTAAGTAATCTATTAAGGCTTTGGGACCTGCTACATATCCCCCAAGAACACCGATTGCTTTACTAAGTGTGCCAACTTGAATATGGACACGGCCATCAAGTCCGAAGTGATTGACAGTACCGCGCCCGTTATCCCCTAAAACACCAGAAGCATGAGCATCGTCCACCATCACCAGAGCATCATATTTCTCCGCCAGGTCAACGATAGCAGGCAGCGGTGCGATATTCCCATCCATGGAAAACACCCCATCCGTTACAATCAAGCGTTTCCTGTATGATTGAGTTTCCTTCAAGGCTACTTCAAGGCTCTCCATATCAACATGTGTGTACACTCGGCGAGCTGCCTTAGTCAGCCGGATTCCGTCAATAATGGACGCATGATTAAGTTCATCGGAAATGACGACATCCTTATCCGTCAAAATAGCTGAAAGTACCCCCTGGTTGGTCGTAAAACCAGATTGGAAGACTAATGCCGCTTCAGTATGCTTGAAATCTGCAAGTTTTCGTTCAAGCTCTGCATGCATCTTAAATGTTCCGGCAATGGTGCGCACAGAACCTGTTCCTACCCCAAATGCATTAATGGCCTCGATGGCCGCATGGCGCAAGCGAGGATGAGATGTCAGTCCCAAGTAATTATTGGAGGACAATTGGATGACGTTCCTCCCATCAATTTGTACCTTTGACCCTTGTTCTGTATTCAGTTGCACGAGTTCCCGATAGACTCCTTTGTCTCTCATCTCATCAAGCTCGGCTTGTAAATACTCTAATCCTTTCATTCTCATTCCTCCTCAAAATGTATTCACGCTTAAAATTTATGGCAGTAAGATGACTTTTCCGCATTGACCCTTAATCATTAAGTCAAACCCTTTTTCAAACTCCTCGAGAGGAAATTGGTGTGTAATGACCTTGGACGCATCGACCAGGCCAGACTTCAATAACCGTGATACTTGCTGCCAGGTCTTGAACATTTGCCTGCCTGTAATGCCTTGGACGGTTAGACCCTTAAACACAATATCATTGGTTATATCTATGGACACCGGTTTAACGGGGAGGCTCAAAATAGATACTCTCCCTCCATTCGTTGCCATCTTGAACCCTTGATTGATTGCATCGGGATGACCGCTCATTTCACAAACAACATCGACACCCATCCCCTCTGTCAAATGCTTAATTGACTCCAGCACATCTTCCTTGGCAGAATTGATTATTGCATTAGCTCCCATGCCCTTTGCCAATCCTAATCTATACTCATTGACATCAAGCGCGATAATCTTTGAAGCCCCTGAAGCCTTTGCCACTCCAACCGCCATGATACCAATTGGACCGCATCCAATGACAGCGATGGTCTTCCCTGCAATCTCACCTGAGAGGACAGTATGCACGGCATTACCCATCGGCTCTTGGATTGATGCCATAGCAGCCGGCATATCTTCAGGATTAATCCACACATTCTGCGCAGGAAGGGCAACATATTCAGCAAAGCATCCTTGCGTATCGACGCCAATAATTTGCGTCTCTTGGCAAATATGGGACTGCCCTGTCATGCATTGAGGACATCTTCCGCAAACAATATGTGTTTCTGCTGATACATGATCGCCTATATGGATACCTGAAACGGCGGCACCAACCTCAACCACTTCCCCGGCAAATTCATGTCCAAAAGCATACGGGGGATTAACTCTGTTCTTTGCCCAGTCATCCCACGTATAAATATGCACATCTGTCCCGCAAATGGAGGTGGCCTTTACCTTGATGAGAACTTCATCATCCCGAATGGATGGAATATCAATCATCATTAATTCAGCCCCAAATCCCCTTTTCGTCTTAACAACCGCTTTCATTTTCCCGTCCAACTAAACTCACATCCTTTATTAAACCATCGATATCACAGAAATTTTAGAATAATAACCATATTTTGTAAAGAGCATTTCCTTCCCGTATAGACATCTGCCCCTGCAGTAAATATTTTTCTGTCATAATTACTTTCTACTTCCTCCATCTGTTGTTTGAATATAAAAAAGGACTGTATGATTACCCGTTAAAATCATACAGTCCTTTTTTATTTTGTCTTGTTTGCAATAACGGCAACTAGCCTGCCCTCTCCATCAAACGTATTAGTCACAAGAGCGAGCTGCTCATGAGCGTCATCCAGCAAGTTTTTCCATTTATCCTTATCAATAATTCTGCTATCTGTTACTTCATATAAATAGGTTCCCTCGTAATTAATAATCTCGATTCGATCTTTACTCTCAAGCTTTGTCAGTTGATTAAATAACGGTCCTGAATCAATGACCCTATATCCGGCTATTACGATAGTGCCTCCTTTATTTGGATAGGCGGTTCCCCCTACATGTCCTGCCGCATCGGCTAAGTCTTGCTGCAGGATTCCATCGACAATCGGAACGTTCAGGTTGAGCTTTTCGATAACCAATCGCCCGATAACATCCCCGTCCTCATAGGGCGGCTCCGTCATCTTTCTTTGATTGTCCTTGCTGGTGGTTTGTTTATCCACGTTCATAGCGATACTGTTCTCTTCTTCATATCTCTCTCCGGCTGCATACTCGTTTCTTATTAGATCCACAACGGGGGATAATAAGAAATACAGGCCCATAAAAGACAAAAAGATAACAAACTTCTTTCTCATTGAATATACTCTCGAGCTGCTTAAAAGCCACGCTATTATTAAATGATTGCACCGGTAATTTGCTTAAGATACGATTCTTCGCCTCCTCTGCCTTCTATCCAGTGCACTCTACCCGTTATCTCTGTTCCCTCAATATCGAAATTCAGAAAGAATAATAATGTAAACATGAGTGCGGTGACAATCATAGGTGTTTTTCTCATTGAAGTTCTGCCTTTCATATGAAATTCATAAAAAAGTATATCTATACTTTTTTCCCCTGACTCACCCATGCAAACAGCTAAAATTATCCCTGATAAGGATATTTATGTATACCATACTGAAAAAAGCATACGAAAAAGAGCAGAAACATTTGAACAAACATTTCTGCCCTTCTTCATCCTAGAGTATCATCCATTAGATAAATTCAGTAGTTAAGCGATCAAAATCATCCTGTGTCAATTCAAGATTCGCTGCTGATAATGGTTCATCCGAATAACCAGACACCAATTCCTGGTAGGAAGGCTGCTCGGTGTTTTGATAAATCAAGCCAGTGACGAGCCCCTCATGCTGCATGAGCGTCTGCATCGCCATTTCCTTGTTGTTGGGGTCATAGCCTTCAATGGTGCTTAGTTTCGTTAAATTCTCCTTAAACCAATCATACGTGTTAATTTTGTTATAGGTGACACAAGGACTGAACACATTGATCAAGGAGAAGCCTTTATGACGGATTCCAGCCTCTATCAATGCAGTCAAGTCCTTCAAATCACTTGAGAAGCTTTGTGCGACAAAGGTTGCCCCAACTGACAGCGCCATTTCCATCGGGGAGATAGCTTGTTCAATTGAGCCTGATGGCGTTGACTTTGTTTTAAATCCAGCAGCGGACCGAGGGGATGTTTGCCCCTTTGTTAATCCATAGATTTGGTTGTCCATGACAATATAAGTAATATCAATGTTTCTGCGAATGGCATGGACCGTGTGACCCATTCCAATCGCAAACCCATCCCCATCCCCGCCTGAGGCAAGTACTGTCAATTCCCGGTTCGCCATTTTGACACCCTGCGCAATTGGAAGGGACCTGCCGTGGATGCTATGGAAGCCATAGGATTGAATATAGCCTGAAATACGGCCTGAACAGCCAATGCCAGAAATGACCGCTAATTGGTCGGGTTCAAGGCCTACATTGGCCGCTGCCCTTTGGATGGATGCCTGAACAGAGAAATCTCCACAGCCAGGGCACCAGTTTGGTTTGACATTATTTCGAAAGTCCTTGAATGTAGCCAATTAAACCAGCTCCTTGCATGTAGTATACACTTCATTCGGCAAGAAAGGATTGCCATCATATTTCAGTATCTTCGTTATCTTTTGCGCATGGCCAACATTCATTTTCATTAAATTTGCCAGCTGTCCGGTCGCATTATTTTCGATGACAACCACTTTTTTAGCCTTTTCTATATATGGCAGAATCTCTGTGCTCGGGAATGGATGGATCAATCTTACATGCACATGATTTACCTTGACGCCTTCTGCCTCGAGACGATTCATTACTTCCTCAATTACGCCTCTGGTGGAGTTGAATCCTACAAAAAGAAGCTCCGGCTCCTCATGTTCAGCGCTGATGTAAAGAGGATTCTTGAAATTGACTGATTCAATCTTCCGCATCCTCTTATCCATTTGGGCAACACGGTTTGCTGCCGACTCTGACGGCTTTCCAGTTTCATCATGCTCTACCCCTGTTACATGGTGAATACCATTCTTCATCCCAGGGATTACTCTAGGCGATATCCCATCATCCGTAACCTCATAACGCTTGAAATAAGACTTATCCGTCATATCTGGCAATTCTTCCTGTACTAACTTGCCGCGCCTGAGTTCAACCTTGCTAAAATCAAGCGGTTCGACCGTCTGCTTTCCTAAGGATAGCTGCAAATCAGATAAAACGATAACAGGACATTGATATTCTTCAGCCAGGTTAAAAGCCTCTACGGTGTCATAGAATGCCTCCTGCACTGTACTAGGAGCCACGACTATCTTCGGAATCTCCCCATGCGTTCCATAAATCATCGCCATCAAATCCGATTGCTCCTGCTTAGTTGGCATTCCGGTGGATGGTCCTCCCCTTTGCGTATCGACGATGACAAGCGGCGTTTCAGTAATACCGGACAAGCCGATTGCCTCCATCATCAGAGAAAGACCAGGACCTGCTGATGCTGTTAAACTGCGGACTCCGGCATAGTTTGCACCAATCGCCATCGTACAAGCGGCAATTTCGTCTTCTGTCTGTATAACCGTACCGCCAAACTTCGGCAAGTGTTTAATCAAATATTCCATAATCTCAGAAGCTGGAGTAATTGGGTATGCAGCCATGAAGCGCGCCCCCCCTGCGAGTGCCCCCATTGCAATGGCATCATTGCCTATCATGAACAAGCGCTTTTGGCCGTCAGCTTGCGCTAATTGAAGCATTCCTGCCTTATCGCCGAGCTTCTCAAGCGCATAATCATAACCAGCCCTAATAGCATTCAAGTTCTTCTCTACGACCTGAGGACCTTTTCGGCCAAAGATTTCATCAACAACTTCGGAGAAAACAGCTGTGTCCAAGCCCAAGACAGCACTAGAGGCTCCAATAGCGACCATGTTTTTCATCAAGGATGTCCCAAGCTCTGACGCTATCTCTGTAAATGGAACGACATATAAAGCAGCCTCTGCATCAGATGGAGCTACCGGCCTAAATTTAGCATCGGCTAAAATAATCCCATTACTATGTAATTCTTTGTAGTTAACATCAATTGTTTCTTGGTCAAATGCAACCAGCACGTCCAAATCATCCGCTATCGAACGTATTTCTCTTGTGCTGACCCTTATCTTATTATTTGTATGGCCGCCTTTAATACGGGAGGAAAAATGACGGTATCCGTATAAATAATAGCCTAAACGATTCAAAGCAATCGAAAAAATCTCTCCAGTACTCTCTATGCCCTCACCTTGCTGCCCTCCAACTTTCCATGAAAGTTGATCGTTCATTTGCCCTACACCCCTTCTAATCCATCAGAAATACGTACCTCTATCAGGTGATGAATTTTCTTCCAAATATACAAAAAGAAACCATCTAAACGTATTTAATATTAAGCGTAGTCCCCCAAAAGCGCAACCCTTTTGAGCTAATTTGTCAAAAAATTATAAAAATAATTTATACATAGCAGGAAGCGAAATTATTATATAAAAATCCGCGGACATCCTCTTCTGAATAGTGCTTGAGCAGTTCATTCACTAAATTTATATATGCTTCTATCTTATCTAAGCCGATGACCGTCTGATCAATCCCGTCAAAGTCTGACCCAAATCCTACATGCTTCTTCCCTCCTAAGGAACATACATGATCTACGTGATGAAGAACATCTGAAATGGTCGCCTTCGTCTCAATGGTAAGAAAATCAGGCACAAAAGTGATTCCGATTCGACCGTCATGATGAATCAGCGCCTTTAATTGCTCATCGGTTAAATTCCTTGGATGCGGCGCGATCGAGTGACAGTTTGAATGAGAGGCAATCACCTTTTTGTGCAGCTCCAGGCACTCCCAAAAACCCGCCTCCGCAAGATGGGAGACATCACACCAACACCCTCTTTCATCCAAAAGGGAAACAACTTCCTTTCCGAATCTCGTCAGCCCTCCTTGGCGCTCTTCAAGCACGCCGTCAGCGAGGGCGTTAGCATGGTTCCATGTCAATCCAACAGAACGGACACCAAGCCTCAGCAGGGTTCTAAGACGCAAAAGATCCATCTCGATACAGTCGCACCCTTCTAATGCAAGGATTGCACCTATTTCTCCTTCATCCAGGGATACGAGGTCCTCTTTGCTTCCAATAAACTTTAACCCGGCCTGATTAATGATTCTCTCAAAGAATAATTCCGCCATAGTAAGTGCTGCTTCAAACCGCATGGAAGGATGAATGACTTCAGGTACATAAATAGCAAAGACTTGCACCGAAACACCGACCTTCCTCATTCCTGATTTTGTCACATGCAAAAGAGAGCCATCTAAAAAGTCAAGTTTTGGCTCTATCAGCATTTTCATTAGTACATCACAATGAGCATCAAATATTTTCATCATCTGTTTCCTCCTAAAAAGCAATAAAAAAGAGCATCCCCTAATGAAGTCGATATCATTATCAATCACTTCATGAGTCCGCTCTATAATTGCTTACCTAGGTTCAATAATTAACTTAATGGCTGTTCGTTCCTCGCCATCAATCAAGATGTCTGTAAATGCCGGAATACAAATCAAATCTACACCGCTTGGCGCGACAAATCCCCTTGCAATCGCCACTGCCTTCACTGCCTGATTGAGCGCACCAGCTCCTATAGCCTGGATTTCTGCTGCGCCCCTTTCACGCAATACACCTGCCAGTGCTCCGGCAACGGAATTTGGATTCGATTTCGCTGATACTTTTAATATTTCCATCTCTGGTCCTCCTCATCTTATTCCAATACATGTCCCCTGGTGAAATTGCATTTTCTGTTAACTATATTCAGTGACTGGATAAGATATGCCAGACAAAAAGACCAGCCTGCGGCTGGTCTCAGCTGTAGACAAAATCCATTTAGGGCTTGGTCTGCAGTTTTTTATGCTCTTACATTCCATTTTTAGGTGAAAGCTATTTTCGGCAGAATGGACTCGCTTTCCGTGGGGGAAGCGCTGAGCCAGCTCGCCTTCGGCAAGAGCTGTCATCAGCCTGCCTCCTTCTCCCACAGGAGTCTCGCCCATTCTGCCGAAAATAGGAGTCTGCGCTTCATAAAAATTAGCACTTACAAAACCAACATTTCCTCATTTTGGTACAATGTAGTTAACGATTCTTATCGAAGGTGATGATGACAGCCAAATATACCCCTAAAACCCGCGAACAAAAT
>CAJGCH010000020.1 GCA_904501845.1 uncultured Bacillaceae bacterium
ATCCTAGGGTGAAGATGATGAGAGTGTCGCAGATTCATATCACGAAGCGATTTATCATTGAGGGACTTGGTGTTTCCCTTCTGCCAGCTTCAACCGTCAGAAGGGAGCTCTTGGAGGGAAGCGTCATGGAGGTCCCTTGCCATACATTAACCAATCTGCCGAGTGCTGGTACATACGCCATCATGAAGGACAGAGATGCGAAGATAAATGAATTCATGCAGTTCTTGAAATCATTTCGAATATAGGAGAGGAGGAGAGTGAAAATCAGAATCATGGCAGCTGTTTTTTAGATATTAACGAGTTGCTTGTTGTATTCGCCTTCATGTATGTACGTACTGATAACATTACAATTGATTTTTGACTAGATTGGGGCTGCATAGTCTGTCGTCTATCAAACTTGGTTTTAGCGAAAAAATCATCATCCACGAAAGGAAGGTGGCAATATGTATTTCCCATCAAAGAAAGATTGGTGGATGACCATTATTATCTGGCTGTTTGCAGGGCTTTTTATAATGCTGCCAGTTTTCTTCCCTGATTTTGGCGTATGGATGACTCCTGAGTTCCTGGATAAGCAATGGATTAAGATCATGGTCTTATGTCCAATCGGATTCGTTTTAATGTGGATCTGGTTCAAAACTGGATACACGATTAAGGGCCATTCACTCATCATTCAATCCGGCCCAATAAAAAAGGAAATTCTAATTGACGAAATCTACCGGATAAGGGAAACAAAAAATCCTTTTACGGCTGCGGCTTTGTCAATGGACAAGATAGAGATTTATTATGGTAAATATGACTTCATCACTATTTCTCCGGAAGACAAAATGGCATTTATTCGTCAATTAAGAAAGCGAAATGCGAATATCGAAACAGATGCATCTATACCTTCTATTCGATAGCTGCCTTTCAAGGTAAACGATGTTTAATCGATTACACATTCAAGAAATCCATTGCTCAAGGAT
Source organism: uncultured Bacillaceae bacterium (assembly GCA_904501845.1). Classification (GTDB taxonomy): domain Bacteria; phylum Bacillota; class Bacilli; order Bacillales; family Pradoshiaceae; genus Pradoshia. The sequence continues at coordinate 963 of CAJGCH010000020.1, forward strand.
GCCATTGGAGGATTTCAACTTTAGTGAAGAAAGTGTGATGGACTTGCTTATTGCGTTGATTTTAATGATATTGGGCGGAATCGGCACTTTTGCTCATATCCTATTTGGTTATGGAGAAATGAATGATAGTTTGAAAAAACTGTCTCACTGAATTTCTCTTTTGGGGATCTATGGTCTATTTATTAGGTCAGAGCGAGAAGAATCAATCATAAAAAAAGATGACTGTCGTTCGCAATAAAGCGGGGCAGTCATTTATTATTCAGCGACCAATTCCACCTTTATCCTATCCGGATCCTCAAAAAAGACGGCATAATGCTCGGGTCCGCCTGCATATGGATGTCTGTCCTCATATAGAATCGGGATGTCCATTGCCTTTAATTTTCTCGTTATCTCATCTATCTGCTCCCTGGATTCAGCATGAAAAGCGAGATGGTTAAGACCTGTGCGCCCGCGGTGGTATGGGATATCCAAGAATCGCTCATCGGTTTGCACAAACACGATATAGGCAGCCCCATTCTTATAGCTGAATCCTTTAGCCCATCTTTGAAAGGGAGTGTATCCTAATTCGCGCAGGAACCATCCCCAAAATTCTGCAGATTTCTCCAAGTTACTTACATTCATCTCCACGTGATGAAGCATATACATCCCCTCCTTACACTCTCATTATAGCAAATTGTCAATTAAAGGATAGTTTATGCTAAAAGGACCTGCAAAAGGGGTTGGTAAGGAAATAAAGCTTGTGACAAACTAAGCAATAAGGATGGGGGGGCTTTGTAGAACCTTGTCCTTTTTTAAAGAAAAGCATGTTTTCCCCTTAAGTTAGACCTAAGCCTTTCAAGGGAAACAAGTACTTAAGTAAGATGGAAATATTAGTAAAATGAGAGTATCCTTAAAATAGAGGAATCCATCTAGAAATCCCCCGGAGATCCTTCCCCTTGAGTCATCATTCATCAACTTCATTTCTTTCGTTTTGTCATCTAAATAAGAGGAGGAACGATATGAAAAAAAGAACCCCTATTGTCCTGAGTACGCTTATCGCCGTTTCTGTATTTATCCCGTCCGGAGGTCAAATGATGACAAATGCGAAGGGTCATTCCGAGCCTGCTCATTATTGGGACGAACCTGGCCGTGTGCTCCCGATTCTTATTCCCTCGAATGCAAGAATGGCCGGTATGAAACAGTCTGCCCTTGATAACATTGATGAGGCAATCGGGCCATACATTGAGAGCGGCTTAACCCCAGGCGCCGTCACCTTTGTCGCACGGAGCGGACATATCGTTCAAAGAGATGCCTATGGCTATGCGGCTATTTATACAGATGACCAATTCACAGAGATGGATCGGCCTATCGAAATGAAAACGGATACAATTTTTGATGTAGCCTCCATCAGCAAGCTATTTACAACGACTGCGGTCATGATGCTTTATGAACAAGGCTTCTTTGAGCTTGATGATCCTGTTGCGACCCATTTGCCGGAATTCGCGGCAAATGGCAAGGAGGACATTACCATCCGGCAGCTTTTGACCCATACATCTGGATTTGCGGCAGGCAAGGCTTTATATGCGGAAGAGGGCACGCGTGAAAGCCGCATTCAATCCGTGCTCGGGCATGGATTGCTCAATGAGCCGGGTACAACCTATCTTTACAGTGATTTAAATATGATTACGCTTGGGGCGCTGATTGAGAAGTGGAGCGGGCTCAGACAGGATGAGTTTGTAAAAAAAGCTATCACAGAGCCGCTTGGGATGAAGGATACGATGTATAATCCGCCGGCTAAATTAAAGGAACGAATCGCAGCCACCGAATACCAGCCGAAGATAGGCCGCGGGCTAGTGTGGGGAGAGGTGCATGATGAGAATGCGTGGTCACTTGACGGAGTGGCGGGCCATGCAGGTGTCTTCTCGACTGCCAAGGATTTGGCCATCCTCGCTCATGCTTATTTAAATGACGGGGAGTATGGCAAGATGCGCATCCTGAAGAAAAAGACGGTTGACCTCATCATGAAGAATTATAATACCGAATTTCCAGGGAATGACCATGGGCTCGGCTTTGAACTCAATCAGGGCTGGTACATGGATTCACTCGCTGATACGTTCTCTGCCGGTCATACAGGCTACACAGGTACCGCCCTGGTGATGAGCCCGTCCAACCAGACAATAGCAATTGTACTCACAAACCGGGTGCATCCGACCCGTAACACGCCGTCTATAAATCCGGTGAGGCGAAGCTTTGCCAGAGTGGTCGGCGACAGCATCCCTGTTCAAGTCAAAAAAGGGAGCGAGACATGGTTTGCCGGCTATGGTGATCAATTAAACAACACGCTGACAGCGAAGGCGGATGTAAAGGAGGAAGCTTCTTTAAGCTTCAGCACCTGGTTCCGAATTGAGGAGGGAAGCGATAAGGGGCATGTAGAAACATCCACTGACGGTAAGACGTTTACGAGCATCAAAACCTTCACCGGCAAGAGTGATGATTGGGATAAAGAAAAAGTCTTGATTCCTGCCGGCACGAAATTCATTCGCTTGTCCTACAAGACGGACGCAAGCGTGAATGGGCGCGGCTGGTATATCCGGGATGCCAGCCTTAAATCAAAGCACGGCAAGAAGCAGAAGCTGACCTTTGAGGCCGATGGATTTGAACGAAGAAAAGATTAAATGGGGAGGGCTTATCTTGAGGAAAAGAAAATGGTTTTTGCTTATGCTTGCGGTAAGTATAGTGTTGACGGCGGGTTTCAGCAGTCCATCCAAGAAAAAACCGCCGAAGCCGAAGGATGACGTGCATGATGTGGTCATCTATCAAAATCTGCCTGAGGCTGACACAGCAATCAGCGGAAACACGGTACAGATGGAGGCAATCAAGGTATATAAGGACGGTCATTTCACCAAGACAGATGATGTGAGATGGTCGGTCGCGAACAAAAAGGTGGCAAGAATCTCCTCCGATGGTGAATTAACGCTGACAGGGAAATCAGGAGTTGCACCGATTTTCGCCAAAGCAGGCAAAAAAATCGATACCGCCTTTTTAGTCGTGGATAAAAGGGGGAAAGCGTCTTTCCGCACAATTAAGCATAAACGCTATAAGCTTATCGACTATGCCGTCAGCAAGATGACAGTCGAAGAGAAACTCGGGCAAATGCTTATGCCCGATTACCGAAACTGGAATGGTCAAAATGTGACGGAAATGCTCCCTGAGATTGAACAGCAAATTAAGGATTATGACTTAGGCGGCGTCATTCTCTTCCGCGAGAATGTGGTCACAACCGAGCAAACGGCCCGCCTGGTAGACGCTTATCAGCAGGCATCCGAAAAATACGGGATGTTTGTCTCCATTGATCAAGAGGGCGGGATTGTCACAAGGCTGCAATCGGGCACAGACATGCCTGGAAATATGGCCCTCGGTGCTACCCGTTCAGGCGAAATTACGAAAGATGTGGCACGAGCGATCGGCGAGGAGCTTGGTTCACTCGGCATTAACACGAATTTTGCCCCGACGCTTGATGTAAATAATAATCCTGACAACCCGGTCATCGGCGTCCGCTCCTTCAGTGAGAACCCCGCTCTGACGGCAGAGCTTGGCACGGCCTATATTGAAGGGATGCAAGGATCTGGCACGATTGCGACAGCCAAGCATTTCCCGGGCCATGGGGATACAGAGGTTGACTCCCATGTTGGCTTGCCGGAGGTTCCATATGAGATGGACCGCTTGAAGGAAGTGGAGCTCTATCCATTCCAGCAGGCAATGAACGCTGGTGTGGATGCCATCATGTCCGCGCATATCACTTTCCCGAAAATCGATGAAACAAAGGTAATTTCAAAGAAGACAGGAGAGGAAATCTCCTTGCCGGCAACCCTGTCGCATCGAATTTTGACTGGGCTCATGAGAGAGGAAATGAATTATGACGGATTGATTGTAACAGACGCCATGAATATGGCTGCCATCACTGAACATTACGGAACGGTAGACGCGGCTATTCTTTCCGTTAAGGCTGGAACAGATATTGTTCTCATGCCGGTTGGTCTTGAGGCAGTCAGGGCTGGCTTGCTTGAGGCAATCAATAATGGGGATATCAAGGAAAAGCGGATTGATGCCTCTGTAAAACGAATCCTATCCTTGAAAATCAAGCGCGGCATCTTTAAGGAAGAATCGCCAGAACCAATTGAGGACCGAATAGCTCGTGCCGTTCAGACAGTTGGTTCTCCTGAACATAAGGCCATTGAGAAAACGGCTGCTGAGAAGTCAATCACCCTTGTGAAAAATAACGATGGTATCCTTCCGTTAAGCGGATTACAGGATACAGCAAAGATTGTTGTCATCGGAGCGACCTACAATCAAGATTTATTCAACGCTATTAAGGAAAAGCATGCGGGCACGAGCGTCATTAATCTCCCCTCCGATTATCAGCTGACAGAGACTCAGAAAACCCAGCTTCGCGATGCGGATTATATCATCATCGGCAGCCATACATCGAATGTGGCGACAAGGCTTCCAAGCCATCCGCAAATGCAGCGAATCAATGACTTAATCGAGAGCTATGAGGCACCGGCAATCGCGGTCGCCATCCGTAACCCATATGACATCATGTCTTATCCAGAGGTGGATGCCTATATCGCCCAATATGGATTCCGGACAGCAAGCTTCAAGGCGACAGCAGCAGCCATTTTCGGAGAAATGAATCCGAGCGGCAAGCTCCCTGTCACCATTCCAACCGGGCAAGGGGGAACCTTATATCCATTTGGCCATGGCTTATCCTATTAATAATCTGAAGGAGGCATTATATGCTGAAGAAGAGTTTCGCACTGCTATTCACATTCGTCATGATTTTATCGACCATCTCTTTCGCCCAAGCTGGCCACAAAGGGAAGTCTAAATCGAAGGAATTAAAACTCGGTGTTGATGTTGTCTTGAGCAGCGAGAAAAAGCTGCTGAAAGGTAAACGGGTCGGTCTCATCACCAATCCGACTGGTGTCGACCAAGACTTGAACAGCATCGTTGACCGCTTTTATAACGACAAGGATATCAATCTCACCGCTTTGTATGGACCGGAGCATGGGGTAAGGGGCGATGCCCAGGCGGGAAGCTATGTGGATTTCTATATTGATGAAGAAACAGGACTTCCTGTATACAGCCTTTACGGGAAAACAAGAAAACCGACGCCTGAGATGCTCGAGAACGTGGATGTGCTCGTATTTGACATTCAGGATGTCGGCACCCGCTTCTATACGTATATTTACACGATGGCGCTAGCGATGGAAGCAGCCGAAGAAAAGGGAATTCCGTTCGTTGTCCTTGACCGTCCGAACCCGCTTGGCGGACTGAAGGTCGAAGGCCCAATTCTCGAAGCACCTGAGTATGCCTCCTTCATCGGCCAATACGCCATCCCGCTCAGACACGGGATGACCGTTGGAGAGCTTGCCAAGCTATTTAACAGAGAGTTTGAAATCGGAGCAGATCTCACTGTCGTGAAGATGAAGAATTGGAAACGGTATATGAATTATGAAGAAACGGGACTTGAGTGGGTGCTCCCATCCCCGAATATGCCAACACTTGATACGGCTTACGCCTATCCGGGAACCGGACTGATTGAGGGAACGAATCTATCGGAAGGACGCGGTACGACGAAGCCTTTCGAATTGCTCGGAGCCCCCTTCATAAACGGTACAGAACTGGCCAGAGAACTGAATAAGCTGAAGCTTAAGGGCGTCGAATTCCGTGCAGCCTCCTTCACGCCGACATTCTCGAAGCATAGCGGGGTTTTGAGCCACGGAGTTCAGGTGCATATCACAGACTATGATGATTACGTGCCGCTTGAGACTGGGCTCCATATCGTCAAGACGGTTCATGACATGTATCCGGATGATTTTGAATTCCGGGCTGAGGACAGCAAGGGTATTTCCTTTTTTGACTTGCTCATCGGCAATGGCTGGGTCCGTGATGACATTGAAGCGGGCAAATCAGTCAAGCAAATCAAACAAAAATGGGATAGGGATTTAAAAGGATTCTTGAAGGTAAGGTCGAAGTATTTGCTGTATAAATAGGAAGAGAGGCTTGAAGGGAAGAGATTCCTTTTGAGCTTCTTTTTGTGAGGGATGTAAATCTGCCGGCAGAACCAGGCACGATGTGTCATCTCAGTCATATATAATTGATATCCATAATTTTAGAGGGTGTGTCAGCAGGATGTTACCTATTGAAAAATACTTCGGTCAGTTAGAGCTCGTACATGAATTTTACGGGGCTATGCCTACTGGTGTTACGGTTTCGGAAACAGGCCGTATCTTCATTTGTTTTCCGAAATGGGGAGACGATGTTCCGTTTACGGTCGCAGAGCTTGTGGAGGGAGAATTGCTGCCTTATCCAAATGCAGAGATCAATTTGGGCGAGCAGGGAGATCTGGCCGCTTCCTTCATCAGTGTCCAAAGCGTCGTTGCTGATGGGCAGGGAAGCCTTTGGATATTGGATACCGCGGCGCCCTATTTTTCACCGCCTAAAATAGGGGGAGCCAAATTAGTCGCTGTTGATTTAGATACCAATACAATCAGCAAAGTGTATACCTTCACAGAGGATGTTCTCCTGCCGACAACGTATCTGAATGATGTCCGCTTTGATTTTCGGGTCGGAAATGCAGGGTTTGCCTATATAACGGATTCTGCATCTGAAGGTCCGGGGGCAATCATTGTCGTGGATTTGGATAATGGGACAGCTTTTAGACGGCTAAATGGGGCGCCATCCACTTCACCTGATCCTTATTTTTTACCGAAAGTAGAAAGTGAAATTTTGATGAACCGGCGGGAAGATGGCTTCACTTCCCCTTTAAGCATGTCAGCGGATGGAATTGCGATCTCCCCTGATGGCAAGAGTTTATTTTATTGCCCGCTGGCGAGTCGCCATCTCTATTCAATATCAACTGAGGCCCTAAGAGACAGAAGGATACCGGATGCAGATTTAAGCTATCATGTGGAGTATTGGGGAGAAAAAGGCGCGTCTGACGGCATGATTACTGATGCGAAGGGGGCGATTTATGCTGGCGACTATGAAAATAATAGTATTCGAAAAATATGGCCGAATGGCAGTATGGAAACCCTCGCCCATGACCCGAGGATTTTATGGGCTGATACATTATCCATTGGTCCGGACCAATACTTATATTTCATTGTGAACCAATTGCATCGGCAGGCAAGATTTCATTATGGAAGAGATCTCAGGCAAAAACCTTATAGCTTGCTTCGGATAAGGATTGATGAATTGCCGGCCCAACCCTTTTAAAATGAGCGAGAAAGAGTAGGGCAAATAAAAAAGACGAACAAAAATGTTCGTCTTCATTATGACTGCAGGCTCCAAATCAATCCGAAGTATCCGCATAAGACAACCATCATCCCCATCAAGAAAGTGCCGAGTGGAGGGAGCTTTCTTAGAAAGGCGATGATCATTAGTACGGCGAATACAATCGCCAGAAGGAAAAGGGCGATGCTTGTAACGCCCGGTGCCCAATGCACGATGAGATTGGTTTGGAACGTGCCCTGATAGAATAGAAGGAACAGATCAGATACGACATTTTCCGTAATTGTCACCTCATGCGGGGGTGCCTGCTGCCCTAATGCCGCGGTTGCCGTGAAGATCAGCAGGATGATGATGCTCTCGGCCTTTGCCCATGGGCGCGGATCCCAATTTGGCGCCGACTTCACTTTCCTTTTCATCAGCCAGCTATTGATGAAGGCATAGATGATTAACGGGATAATCAATAGATGCTTCAGCAGCAAGGACTGTCCGTATGGCAGCAACCAGCTGTTTACATAATCCTTGAATTCGATGGCAAAATTCATTAACACAATCCCTGATACGGCGGTAATTACGACACAGATGATGGCTGCTGGCGTGAACCAGGTTAGAAACTTGTCCCAATTGGCATGATTTTTCGAAAACCAGCTGACCACAAGCAGGATTCCGGCCCAAACGCTGACGGCGGTCACGTGTGCCGTATGACTGAGGAAGCCGACAACCTGGTCATAGGAACTGGCATGGCTTGACCAGCCCATCGCAATGATAAGCACCAGCGTCATCATAATACCGACCCACGCATAGGCCGGTTTCCTGTCATAATCAAACCAGACAAGGAATAAAAACAGGAATGTCGCGATGAAGTAGGTCAATAACCATGACTTGCCTGCTTCAAAGGTGAACAGCACGGACTGCACGATTGAGCCCAAGTCAATCCCATCATATAAGTAGGCGATGATTTGCCAGACCGGTATGAAGGAAAGGAACGCAATGCCTGCGGATGCGGCCAAGAGCCACGCTTTACGGATATGAATTTCAGGACGGTAGGCACCGGGGATGAGCAGGAGAATCAGGCTTCCCATTAAGACCGCAAAGCAGATATACAGCAGGGCTTGACTGATAATAACGAACAACAGCATGCTTATTTCTTCCTTCTAAACATGAGCCAAAGACTGGCGGCTAAGATGATGGCCACGATACCGATGACAATAGGAACAATCGCAGACTCTTCGTCAGCCTCGGCGTTTTCATCATCCGTTACTTCTGGTTCTGGTGTCGCTTCATCCGTTGCTTCCTCTGCCGGTTCTGCCCCCTGCTCGGTTTCCTCATTCACTGGTACATGAACTGTGAATTCGATGGAATCCTGGATTGGATGCCCATCGGCGCCAATGATGTCCCATGCAACCTCATAGGTGTCATTGGCTAAAGGTTCAGCCATTGCGACAGTGATTGTGTCGTTGTCAAGGTGGACACTCTCGATTTGTTCTTCATTGCCATCTGCCCCCTTAACTGTGAAGCTGCTATTCTCTTCAATTTTGGTGGAGTAAATCAGAGTTAGCACCTGGAGAGGTTCCGTCACTTCCTCGCCGGCTGCCGGTTTTGATTCCTTCAGGGCTGTATGTGCCAAAGCTTCGTTAACAAACAAAAGAAGGGATAAGGCAAGGATGCCAGATATTTTTTTGATCATATGAATCTCCTCTTGACATATTTTGACTTCGTATGTAGATTTTAGACAAATCAAAATAATCGTAGCAGAAGCCAAGTGAGATTGTCTAACAGCAAGACTGATTGCTTACTAATAAAGAAGAAGGGGGTAACAAATTTGACACAAATTAAACATAAAGTCGCTCTTGTCACGGGTGCGAGTAATCAAAAGGATATCGGAACAGCCATTTGCCGCCAGCTGGCAAGCCAAGGATTCGACCTGTTCTTTACCCATTGGAAGGCAGAACCGGCTTGGATAGAGGAATTCCATCAGGAGCTGAAACGAACAGGTGTGAACAGCGGAAGCGCGGAAATTGATTTATCTGAAGCGGATGCCGCCTTTTTGGTTCTGGAGGCGGTTCAATCAACATTAGGCCTTCCTTCCATATTGGTCAATAATGCGGCGCATTCTGTCCGTGATGGATATAGAGAATTGGATGCGAGGGTTTTAGATGAACATTATCAGGTGAACATGAGGGCAACCTTTCTTTTTTCCGTGGAGTTTGCCCGGCGTTTTGAAGCATCAGGAGCAGAGTCTGGGAGAATCATCAACCTGACATCAGGACAAGATTTGGGCCCGATGCCAGGCGAGCTTGCTTATGCAGCCACAAAAGGAGCTATTTCCTCCTTCACGAAATCACTTTCAGCAGAGCTCGCACCTATTAGCATAACGGTAAACGCAGTTAACCCTGGACCAACGGATTCCACCTGGATGAATGAGGCAATCAGGCAGCATCTATTGCCAAAATTCCCGATGGGGCGGATTGGCCAGCCAAGCGATGTCGCTAAGCTGATAGGATTTTTAGCAAGTGATGAAGCAGAGTGGATCACCGGACAGGTCATCCACTCGGAAGGCGGGTTCTTGAGGGGCTAAAAAGGCTGCTCAAATCTCCCTTATATAATGCAGGCATACTTCCTCGTCTTGTCTGCCGCTGAAATAACTCTCCTTCTCAGATAGGAAACGGAAGCCCCGTGCTTCATAGAAGGGAATGGCTTTTTGATTGCCCTTGGCGACGGATACACGCTGTTCTGTCGCTCCCCATTCCTTCTGTTGGGCTGTGACGGCATCGAGGAGGAGAGTACCAATTCCCTCGCCGCGCCGGTTTGGGTCCAGGTAGAGGACATACAGTTCACCGAGTGTGTCACCCGCCATTCCGCCTCCTCCAGCACCGATTACCTGTCCATTTTCAACCGCGACAAAGTACCCGCCCCAGTGGCGGGAATGTTCTGTCACCTCTTTGGCAATTCTCTCCTGATTATAGAACTCTTCAATGACCTGCTCGATATATTCCTCGGAACGCAGCCCTGGATAGGTTGCGCGATAGCCTCGAGAGCATACATCCTGGATGCCCTTTACATGGGTTAGATCTGCGAGTTTGATTTCTATCATAATCACCTCCAAATTTATGGAAAGTCCAATATATAAGTATTATACTATATTTTAGGAATATTCTAACATATAGCTTGACAGAGAAAATCCCTATTTTGCATCATGGAAATGAGGGGCAGTTTTCAATAGGGACGGCTTATTGTAGAGGGGAAGAGATACATATGCCAGTGCGTAACTCGGCGAAAGCGGTCATTATGAAGGACGGTTGTGTGTTGCTGACAAAGAACCAGCATGAGCAAGAAATTTTCTACTTATTCCCGGGTGGCGGCCAGGAACATGGTGAGACATTGGAAGAGGCTGTGAAACGGGAGTGCATCGAGGAAATTGGGCAGGAGGTCGTGGTTCGCGAGCTGCTTCATGTGCGTGAATATATCGGAAGGAATCATGAGCATGCCTTTTTTGACCAGAATGTTCATCAGGTGGAATTTTTCTTTGCATGTGAGCTTGCTGGTACCTGGAAGGATCAAGGTCAGCCAACGAGACCTGATGATTATCAGGTCGGAGTCGAATGGATTCCGTTAAACGAGCTTGATTACACCCCTTTTTACCCGAAGAAGCTCGGCTCCATGCTCAGCAATAGAAAGAAAAGCCCATTCTATTTGGGTGACATCAATTAGAGGTGAGGACAGGCATGAAGACAAAAGCGATTATTTTTGACTTTGATGGATTGATTTTTGACACGGAAACATGTGAGCTGAAATCATTTGAGCAGCTCTATGAAAAATATGGGGTGCCATTCCCAAGAGAAGAATGGCTGAAGATTGTTGGCACCTTCTCATCATATGACCCATACGAAACATTAACTATGGCTCATTCGCAATTAAAGAAGAATGACCTCATTGCTGAACGTGAAGCCTTATTTGAGAAAATCGTAGAAGGCGAGACAGTGAGAGAGGGCGTCAAAGAATATATTGAGAGTGCGAAGGAACTAGGGCTTAAGGTAGCCATTGCCTCCAGCTCATCAAGGAAATGGATTGTAAAATACCTTGGTGTCATTGGGCTCGATACTTCCCTTTTTGATGTCATCTGTACATCTGATGATGTGAAAAACGTGAAACCAGACCCAGAGCTATATGAGAAGGTGCTCAGTCATTTCAGCATTGAGCCGGATGAGGCGATTGTCTTTGAGGATTCCGCAAACGGATCGCTCGCAGCAATCCGTGCCAATATCCCATGCGTCATCGTGCCGAATGAGGTGACGAAAGGCTTGATCTTTGACGAGAGAGTCGCCTTGCGCTTAAATTCGAAAAAGGATATGGGGCTTGATGGTGTCATCGAGTTCATCAGCACACGTCAATAAAGCAATAGAGAGATGGGATGCACCCATCTCTCTTAGCGTTTTCTCGGGATTATATAGCCATTCTCGATTCGATTGAAGCCTATCTTCGGATAATAATCCATGGCGATTGGGGAAGCAAGCAGGATGAGAGCGGCTTCTTCGCCAATCTCCCTTTCTACCTCAATGACAAGCTGCTTTCCAATGCCTCTATGCTGATACCCTTCATCCACAGCCAAATCAGATAAATAGCAGCAATAGCTGTAATCGGTCAGCGCCCTGGCAACACCGACTAACCTTTCACCGTCCCAGGCCGTAACCAGAATATCCGCATGCTTAAGCATCTTTTCAAGCCTTTTCTTATCCTCAACAGGTCTGCGGATACCGGAAGCCCTAAATACCTCTGCCAGCTGATCTGCGGTGATTATTTCATTTTTTTGATAGCGAATTTCTCCCATAAGGCACCTCCACAACTTATCATAATAATAATTCGACAAAACTTGTAGATTTTCCTTTGTAAATCAGGCAGGAGGACTTTTCCTCCTCTAAGTGGAATGTTTATATAGCTTCATACTTGTTAAGTCATACGTTTTGGAGGGAGCGGATGTCATTTTATTTTCAGTTCATGAAACCAATCATCATACCATTTATCATCACCATCATGCTATTGACCATCACGGCTGGATTCTGGGGCGGGGTACCCTTATTTGTCATGCCGGTAATTTTATATGAAACAGGGTTACCTCGATTTATTCAATGGCTATTGATTTGCTTAAGCGCCGGGATTTGTTTTTCAATAGTATGTATTCCGTTTGTTCTATCGTTTGCAAAGGCGTATGCCGTAAGGAAAGGGATAGGGATGCTGAACAGCTTCCTGATTAGTCAAAGTATCTTGATTGTATTTGCAGCGATGCTGTTTGCTGTTTTTTATTCTGTTGTTCCTTTTATGGTGGCTTAGATGAAGGTCAGGTTCGATTTTGTTGGTGTTCCATTCATATAGGGCGGAAGCTTATAGGAGGTAATGAGAAATGGAAAATCATATGAATATACGGCCGGCAAGCAAGAAGGATATCCCGCAATTAGCCGATTTGATGGAGCAATTGGGATATCCGACGACCGTTGAAGAGATGGGGAGCAGATATACTAGGATAGAGGAAGATAGCCATTATCATACCCTTGTAGCTGAATTAGATGGGAAAGTAGCGGGAATGGCAGGATTATGTAAGGGCCCGTTCTATGAATATAATGGATTCTATGTGCGGATTGTCGCCTTTGTGGTGGATTCACACTACCGCAGTAGAGGCATTGGCGAAAAACTGTTGCTAGAGACGGAAAGATGGGCTAAAGCACAGGGGGCTATCGCCATTGGTCTTAACAGCGGAAATCGCTCAGAACGATTAGCGGCCCATAGATTCTATGCCAAAATGGGCTATGAACCAAAGAGTACTGGCTTTTCAAAAAGCCTTGTTACATAATAACTATTTTTCTAGGGGGATGAAGGATGGATGTAAGATATCCAATCGGCACGTTTCAAATTGAAGGAGAAATGAACAGTGAAGTGATTAGTGAGTGGATCATGGAGATTGAAGCGTTACCGGGCTTGCTGAAGGAAGCAGTAAAAGGTTTAGATGAGAATCAGCTTAACACTCCTTATCGTTCTGATGGATGGACAGTTCGTCAGGTCATTCATCACCTTGCAGACAGTCATATGAATGCCTATATCCGCTTGAAGCTGGCGTTAACGGAGGATAGCCCCGTTGTTAAAACATATGATGAAACGAAATGGGCAGAACTGGCTGATTATCAATTTTCCGTGGGAAGCTCTCTTATGCTTCTTGAAGGATTGCATGCTCGCTGGGCTGCACTTTTACGAAACTTAAGTCCGGCAGATTTAAAGAAGACATTCACACATCCGGAATTAGGAGAAGTATTGATTCACAATAATATAGGAATGTATGCATGGCATGGGAGACATCATCTGGCGCATATTACTTCTTTGTGTGAGAGGAAGGGCTGGTGATTGTTTAGGTGATTTCAGGATATGCACAGGAGCAGGATACTAGAGCTTTTCTAAAGAGAAAAGGCATCATAAGCAGAAAGGCAGGATCCGTTTCTGTCTCACCAATCGCGATTGGTACCCATTTAGGGGAAATGAATAAGGAAGATTCGCTCCGTTACCAAGAGGCGATTATGTATGCTTTTAACAAGGGCATAAACATGGTTGACACAGCCTTGAATTATCGCGGAATGCGGTCGGAGCGGGATATTGGCCTCTGTTTGACGAAGGCTGTCTTAAATGATACGGATTTAAGAAGGGAAGACGTTGTAATTTCCACGAAAGCGGGCATTATCCCGGGTGATATTGATGCGGGGCTTGTGCCAAAAGACTATCTGCGGGAAGTTTTGTTGCAAAGAGAAATCATACATCCTGATGAAATCAATATTTATCGCCATCATAAGCATGTATTAAGCCCTACCTATTTTGATTTTGCGATTGGAGAAAGCCGGAAGCATCTGAATCTGGAGACAATCGATATTTATTATGTTCATAATCCGGAGTATTCGCTCATTCCGCTTGGGCAACGGGAATTTTACCGGCAGATTCAGAGATTGTTTGGGAAGCTTGAAGAAGAAGTGAGACAGGGGCATATCCGGTTTTATGGGATTGCTACATGGGATGGACTGATTGGCTCGCCAGAAGCGGAAGGATATTTGTCTCTTGAACAGCTGGCGGCTTGTGCGAGGGAAGCAGGAGGGGATGGGCACCATTTCTCGTTCGTCCAATTGCCTTTCAACCCAGGGAAACCTGAAGCCAATCATGCCAAGAACCAGCAAATAAAAGGCAAATGGCTCACTGCCATTGATGCCGCTCGTGCACTTGGTCTTTATGTTACCGTGAGTTCCCCTCTGCAGGCAGGAGCCGTGCTGGAGAAAAAGAAGACCTTATCTGCTGCTATTCAGACAAACGGCATTCTTGCTGCCATGGTCGGCATGAAAAGGAAAGAGCATGTCAAAGAAAATGCAAGTATCATTCTAGGCTAATAATTTCTCATAAGCCAATCGCTTTGTCCCATCCTCTACATAAATCACACCGCAGTATGTATACCCGTTTTTCTTGAGAATGTGCTGCATGCCGAGGTTTTGTTCGTGGGTATCAATCTTGATGCTTGTGATGCTGCGTTCTTTGCATAACTCTTCTGTGAGCTTCATGATGTCAGTTGATAGGCCGTTCCCTTTGCTCGTTTTCCTGACAGCGAGGCGATGGATGACAGCGTAGTCTTGATTAGAGAGCCATGCTCCGTCATAAATATGCTCGTAAGTTGGCTCTCCATCAAACGAGATAGCAACAGTCGCAATGATGTTCTCTTCATCTAAGAGGACATAGCCGTGACCATTTTGCATATCAGAAAGAATGGTTTCCTCTGCTGGGTATTGATTTTGCCACTGATCAATGCCGAGTTCCTTTAAATAAAGCTGTGCATCCTTGATAATCTCCATAATACGGGTAAGGTCAGAGGGGACTGCTTTTCTGAATTCCATTGTTCTCCTCTTTTCTATTAAAGATAATTGCCCAGTCTATGGCACTGGCTATGAAAATTCCAACTGTATATCGAATAAGGTCAATCCATAAGAAGCCCCTCCCAAGAACAAGCGCGCCAATCGTTGTGCTCCTGATGGCATTGATCCAGTCTGCTTGATAAGTTTGGCTCAATTCAATGGCATAGCAAAAACATGCGCCAATGAAAACGGGTAATCCGAGCGGTTTATTCGGAAGGAGGAATCTGAAACCGAAGTAAACCATCATCGCCCATAGTGCATCACCGGCATGGTCTGTAAGGAAGGCAGGGAGCGCAGCACCCAAATTTCTTGAGAGCAATCCTAATAGAACGGAACTCAAAATGCCCAATAGATAGCTCATCCTTCTACTCATCATACATCACTCTTTAGCTATTTTTTGAAGCTCATTATACCATGAGTGTCCGTTCTTGAGGTGTTCATACCGGTCTTTGTAGGCTAGTAACTCAAGTGCCTGCTGAATATCCTCTGGTTTTTTTTCGGCAAAGGCTTTCTCGACTGCCTTTGCTGTTTCCTTATCATAAAGATGCTCCTCCCATACATGGAAAATGAAAAGTACAGGCAAATAAACGAATAGTAAATAGTATGGGGATTGTTCCAGCTCAATGCCAAGGAGACTAATAACAATGATGAGGATTACCATGAAAAATTTATGGCCTTTGATTAATTCATTAAACGGATTCTTTTCCGTAAAGAAAATGACGGCTATGAACAATAGCGCCACAATTAATAGGTAGGTCCATTCATCTGAATTCCCGCTTAAGTATACCCAGATGCCAAGTGCGATGATAAGGATGCATAGTACATAACCAATCTTTTGTTTCAATAGAGATCCCCCCTTCGATAAATCTGAAAAACAATCCGTATTATGTATGTGTACTATTTATTGTATCATTCTGTAAAAAAAATAGAGAATATGCAGAGTTGGATAATTATACCTATCAGTCTAGTCTAGTAAAAAGGTGGAGAAATGGATGGAAAGTTTATTAAAGGAGACTGATTATTTCACCCTATATGCTATAGGGAATGGAGTCTATGCCGCAATCGCCAAACCTGGCCAAGGTGCATGGAGCAATGCCGGCATCGTCGATTTAGGAAATTCGGTGCTCATATTTGATTCATTCGGTACACCGTCTGCTGGGAAAGAGCTGAGGAGGCAGGCTGAAGCCATAACCGGGAAAGATGTCAAATATCTAGTGAATAGCCATTATCATGGTGACCATGTTTTTGGCAACCAGGCATTCAAGGATGTGGCCATCATAGCGACTTCAGAGACGCTCAGATTATGTGCCGAGATGCATAAAATGAATGATATCGAGGAAGAAGTGAAAGAGATGCAGCATTACCTTCACAACATCAAGGATAAAATAGTTGCAGCAAAGGATGAAATTATCAAGCATAGTCTGATGAACCAATATGATGAAATGGCCAAGGTGATGGAAGATCTGCCACAACTGGAGCTTGTTTTCCCGTCCTTGATTTTTGAGGAAAGGCTCATCATCAGAGGGAGCAAGCGGGAGGTGGAGTTGCTCTGCTTTGGCGGAGGTCATACCCCTAGTGATACATTCATGTATATACCGGATGAAAAAATAGCTTTCATGGGCGATTTGCTGACAGAGAAGCTGCACTTGCCAATCGTCAATCCTGACCATTTCCAAGCCATTCTGCAAAGAGTAAACCAGATGGTGATTGAGACCTTTGTGCCTGGACATGGGAGGGTGAGCAATCGTTCTTTGTCTGAGAACTTGCTGAATTATTTGTCCTTTCTGAAAGAGAATGCACTAGAGGCTCATGAAAGGAATGAAGGGTTGGAAGGGTTCCTCTCGCGATTAGAAACATCTAAGGCATATGCTGATTGGAGAGGCGTAAATGGGATTAGGGCCAATCTGATTAAAGCCTATCAATTTTACGAAAAATAAGAGATTAGCGGGAATTAACTCGAAATAGGAAGAATTATCGCGATATACAATGTTTAGGTGGAAAGATATTTCCAGGGAAATGGGAGAGGTCATAGTAAAAGAACCGATACAAAAAGTATCGGCTCCTTCACTGTGATGGGGTATGTAGGACTCGAACCTACGACCTGATGATTAAGAGTCAACTGCTCTACCAGCTAAGCTAATACCCCGTAAGTTATGCTTTTATTATATACAAAGTGTATAAAGATTTGCAAAATTAATGCTTGTGTCAATTTTTTATGTAACGAGAAGTGATTTAAAGGCAGAAGCAAACTGTATTTAATGTAAAATCATATCTTATAGTATTATTTTATACTGTAGATAAACGGATACAGACTTATCTTGGGTGCTGAGCAACAGTTGGCAGTTCGAATCAGCCCTCATGTATGCTGCGCGCAGATGTCCAGACAGAAACAAGTATTAATTAAGACCATGAATGAATCAAGCGGTCGCATTCGGTGAAAAATAACATTTGCCTGCTTTATTTATAGAGGCTGGTTGAAGAAATAGGGGAGCGGGCATATAATTGATATATGAACACATACTCATATATTCACATATACATAGTAAGGGGTTGGAGGTGGAACGATCTTGATGGAGGAAAACGAGCATTATAAGGATTTAGATGAAGAGACGTTATTTCTCGTTTCACAAACCTTTAAGGCGTTAAGTGATCCGACGAGGATCCGCATACTGAATTTGCTGTGCACAGAGGAACATTCCGTCAATGAAATCGCGGAAATCTTGAACTTAAGCCAGTCAACGGTCTCGCACCAATTGCGTTTCTTGAAACAGCTCCGGTTAGTTAAATTCAGAAGAGAGGGCACGACGCTCTACTATTCAAAGGATGATGATCATATCATGCACCTTTTAATGCAGGCGATCGAACATGCTGCACATCATTAAGACATCAAGGAGGAGATATGTATGGCACATGATCATGACCATTCACATGCACATACAGGGAATAAAAGGGTTCTGCTCGTTTCCTTCATCATTATCACTGCATTCATGCTGGTCGAGGCGGTTGGAGGATATTTAACGAACAGTCTGGCCTTGTTATCGGACGCCGGCCATATGCTGAGTGATGCCGTTTCCCTTGGAATTGCCCTTCTCGCATTTATATTAGGGGAAAAGAGCCCGAACCAAAGCAAGACATACGGGTATAAGCGTTTCGAGATCCTGGCAGCTGTCCTAAATGGCGTGACCCTCATCTTAATCGCTCTCTATATCTTTTATGAGGCAGTTGAGCGGTTTGCCAATCCACCGGCTGTTGCCACTTCAGGCATGCTCGCCATCAGCATTACAGGGCTCTTAGTCAATATATTTGTTGCTTGGCTGATGGTACGAGGCGGTGGTACGGAAGAAAACTTGAATATGCGCGGCGCCTTTTTGCATGTGTTAAGCGATATGCTTGGTTCGGTTGGTGCCATTACGGCAGCGCTGCTTATTATGTTTTTCGGATGGGGCTGGGCAGACCCGCTCGCAAGTGTCATCGTCGCAGTCCTAGTGCTTCGGAGCGGCTATTATGTCACGAAATCAAGCCTGCATGTATTGATGGAAGGGACGCCTACCAATGTGGAAGTACAGAACGTTATCCAGACAATCGAAGGGAAGAAAGGAATCCAAGGACTCCATGACCTCCATGTCTGGTCCATTACGAGCGGATTTAATGCGATGTCTTGCCATGCGGTCGTTGATGGAAATTTAACCATTGCCGAAAGCGAAAAGCTGCTTCAGGATATCGAACATGACCTGGGCCATATCGGTATCCAGCATGTCACCATCCAGCTTGAAACCCCAGGCCACCTTCATGAGGATTCCTTGCTTTGCAAGGGAAAAGGTGAAGAGGGACACGGCCATCATCACCACCATCACCATCATCATTGAGATTAGGGAGCACGTCCTTTACGACGTGCTCTCTTTTTGCTTTAAAAATGCAGAATATTCTATATTTGTATGGTAATATTTTGTCAAACATAGGAGAGGTGATTCTGATGCAAAACTGTTTTATATGTGAGAAGCATGCCGGGAACATTGTTACGGACGGAGCAATTATATACGAAGATGAGTTCATTTATGTCGGCCATATTGACCGGGACGGCAAACCTAATTACTTAGGCCACATCATGCTTGATTTGAAGAGACATGTGCCCACATTAGCAGAAATGTCTGTTCATGAAGCCAAGGCATTCGGTGTCATGATGGCGAGGGTAAGCAAGGCTTTGAAGGAGTCAGAAGGGGCTGAGCATATTTATTCACTTGTTTCAGGAAACTCGGTACCGCATCTCCATATGCACTTAGTCGCGCGATATCCGAATACACCTCTAAACTATTGGGGCGCAATGGATGTGTATGATTGGAAAGAGGCACCGATGGGAACCAATGATCAGGTGGTCGCACTGTGTCATCGTCTAAAGACATACCTCGAGAATCAACACTATGAGCACTAACGAATTCAACTGGGTGGGAAGCGAAGAGCATTTTGTGGATCGGATTAATGTACATATAGCAGAACATGTTGTTATCGGACGCTATGGCGGCAATTCGATCGCAGGCCAGCATAAAAATGAAGATGGCTGTATCATTTGGGTGAATAGACAAGAGGATTGGGAATTCACATTGATATTGGATGCTCATAATACAGCAGAAAGCGCTGAGATCGTCATTGACCTATTTAACCAAGAGAAAATGCCTATCATGCAGCTTTTATCGATGCAGGCTATTCACCAAAGCTTTGTGAAATTGGAAGAGAAAATACTCGCAATGTTTCAGTCTCCTGAATTCTTATCCGCTTGTCGGAGTGTACAAGGAGAGACAGCCTGCTTGATTGCGGTGAGGAAGGATAAGTATGTATGGTGGTTTTCAGTTGGAGACTGCCTTCTCTATCTCTTTCATCCAGAACTGGCTGCGCTCGGACAATATCAGGTGAATCAACGACAATTCTATGAATGGATTGGACAGGTAAATACATTTGCACAGGAAGTCCCTTGCTACAGTGCTGGGATAAGGGAG
>CAJGCH010000021.1 GCA_904501845.1 uncultured Bacillaceae bacterium
ACGCATTACAGAAAATAATTGTTCGAGATTAATCGGCTTGCTAATATAATCTGTTGCTCCTGCTTCAAGGCACTTCTCACGGTCACCCTTCATCGCCTTGGCCGTTAATGCAATAATCGGGATGGATTTAAATTCTGGGTTAGCCCGAATATGTCTCATCGTTTCGTAACCATCGAGCTCCGGCATCATAATATCCATCAGGATCATGTCAAGATCCTTCTCTACTTGAAGCAAGTTCAAGCACTCAATTCCATTCTCAGCTACGATAATTTCAACGCCTTTGCTCTCCAAAGCGTTCTTCAGCGCAAAAATATTACGGTGATCATCATCGGTAATAAGCACTCTCTTGCCCTTGAAAACATCAAGCAGCTCTTCTTGTACCGGCTCGTTCACCGGATCAGCTATCGCAGCAGCTACTTCCTCAGTTTCTTCCCTTTGAACCGCCACTTGCTCTAATACTTCATTTGACATAGGCAAATGCACGAAATCATTCATTTGTTTACTTTGCAAGCCTTCAGGAAGATTCGGAAGATAGACGGTAAATACGCTTCCTTCATTTTCTTTGCTATCTAGCGTAATAAATCCGCCTAGCAATTTGGCAAACTCTCGGCATATCGATAATCCAAGGCCTGTTCCGCCATATTTGCGCGCTGTCGCTCCATCCGCCTGCTGGAATGCCTCAAAAATTAATTCTTGCTTTTCTGTCGCTATGCCAAGACCAGTATCTTGGACGACAATCTTCATCCAGAAGTCCGACTGGACGTTTTGGTCTAATGCTTCTTTTTCCTTCGTATTCTTCACCTTCTCAAGCTTTAGGGAAACTGTTCCCTTATCAGTGAATTTCACGGCATTAGAAAGCAAATTCTTGATGATTTGCTGCATTCGCTGTTCATCTGTATAGAAAATAGAAGGAAGATCCTCCTCAATCTCGACATTCAAGGTTAGACCCTTTTGCTCAGCCATTGGCATAAATGATCGTTCAAGTGTTTCAACAATCTCGCGAATATTAGCTTCATTGAAGAATACTTCAAGCTTGCCGGCCTCAATCTTTGATAAATCGAGAATGTCATTGATCAGTGTCATCAAATCGTTACCGGAAGTATAAATAACCTTCGCAAACTCTCTTTCCTCATCCGTATAGTCTCCATTTTCTTTCTCCGCGAGCATTTCAGATAGGATTAAGATGCTGTTTAACGGTGTACGAAGTTCATGAGACATATTGGCAAGAAACTCAGATTTATATTTAGAGCTTTGCAGCAGCTGCTCATTCTTCGCCTCCAGTTCCTCTTTCGAAAATTCCAGCTCTCTTGACTTTTGCTCAGCTTCTTGACTGCGTTCCTCAAGCTGCTCATTAATCATGCGCAATTCCTCTGACTGCATCTGCAATTCCTCTGACTGGGATTGCAGCTCCTCTGCTTGTACCTGAAGTTCTTCCGTCATAGCTTGGGAATCACTTAATAACCGCTCAATTTCCATACGGCTTTGTACACTATGAATTGCCATGCCCAATGTTTCAACTATTTTGACCAATGCACGGTATTCAAGCTCATTGAAATCTCTCATACTGGCAAATTCCAATACAGCAATCGTCTCTTTCTCATATAAAATAGGCGCAATCATAATGGCCTTTGGATGAACATCTCCAAGTCCTGTCTTAATCAGCTGATAATTCTTTGGTATATCATCCATAAGGACAACCTCTTGGTCAATAGTTGCTTGTCCAATAATTCCTTCACCGATTTTAAATTGTTCCCTTCCCCCATTGCCATAAGAAGCAACGCGGGAAAAAACAGGCTCACTAGTATCTTTTCTCTGTAAATAGATTGCTCCAATAGATGCGCCTAGCATTGGCGT
The DNA here is from genome assembly GCA_904501845.1 of uncultured Bacillaceae bacterium. Classification (GTDB taxonomy): domain Bacteria; phylum Bacillota; class Bacilli; order Bacillales; family Pradoshiaceae; genus Pradoshia. The sequence continues at coordinate 1,855 of CAJGCH010000021.1, forward strand.
AAGCTTAGCAATCAGGCGGTCAGCCAATTCATCGACCTGGAAGATGCCCTGATTCATCTCTGCCACCTCAGCCAAGCAGGTCTGAATCCAATTCTGATCCGTAATTTCCTTATTAAATTCCTTCTCATTGCGAGAGTATGACTCAAGGGATGCTGACATATCGTTAAAGGCCATGGCAATACGGCCAACTTCATCCTCTGTTCTAACATTCAGTCTCGGCATAGTCGTTGTATCACTTAAATCTACCTTGCTGATAACATCAGTAATCTCATTCAGCTCTCTTGTTGTTGAACGAATAACCCAATAAGCAATAAGGCTTGTCAATAGTAATGACAGCAGAATGGAGATTATGACAACAAGCTCCATTTGATTATACTTTTCTTGTGCACGAAGCAGCGCATCATTCATTAAGTCTTCTTGGAAACTAATAAACTCTGTTATGACGGGAAGCAATTGATTGCCCGATTCAGACAAAGTCCCCATTAACCCATCTAAATTTTCAGTTGAATTGTTGTTAACTTCTGCCAAAACTCGACTTTCATTCTGAAGATAAACATCATATAAGGCCTTGAATTCAGCCAGCAGCTCTTCGCCCTTTTGAGTGTTACTCAAAGCTTGAAGCTTAGCATAACGATCCTCTATCACAATATGATGCTGATTTATTTGATCATTGATTTCACCAATAGCTTCTGAAGATTCCCTTGGATCCTCTAGAGATAGGGCTACCTGCATCCCCATAAAGTTCTTTTGAATATCATTCGTGTAACTAACCTTTTGATAACGGTCGTTTACGATCTCGAGTAAATCTGCACGCGAACTGTTCAGACCATAGGCAATAACACTTAGCACAATAATGCTTACTGTCAGCATTAAACCGAAACCAACTGTCAGCCGCTTGGAAAAACTAAGCTTGCTTACCCTCTTGTTCTCCTCGCTCATCTAACTATCATCTCTCCTTATCAATTTGATAGTGTTCTATATAAACGACTTATCTTTTCATCGAAATACAGCATTATATCTCATTATACTTTTTTTTCATATAAAAAGACACTAACTAGCGCTAGCGTCTTCATCTGCTTCCATATAAGTTACAATACTGGCGACAATAAACGGGAAATAGATTCCTTAAAGCGAATATACAGAGGACGATTATTATATACTTCCGGCGTTAATTCAATGCATTCCATCAAGTCCTTCTCAAAGGTGTTTCTTAAATTAACTGATGAGTCCTCATGATAGATTATGGCATTTACTTCAAAATTAAGCCTGAAGCTGCGGACATCGATATTAGCCGTACCTACTGTCGCTATACTATCATCAATGACCATTGTTTTTGCATGCAAAAATCCATTGCCATATAGATAAACTTTAGCGCCAGCTTTCAGCACTTCCCCCACGTATGAATAGGTAGCCCAATAAACAAATAAGTGGTCAGGCTTATTCGGAATCATGACCCTTACGTCGACCCCTGAAACAGAGGCAATACGAATCGCATCCAGGATGCTATCATCTGGAATGAAATACGGAGTTTGGATGTATACATACTCCTTCGCATCCAAAATCATGCGAATATAGCTAGTCTTGATTTGTTCCCATGTGGAATCTGGTCCTGACGTAACGATTTGCAGTCCTACACCAGCTTCATTTCTTTCATCAGTATACAAGAAATAATCATCGTTCCACGTTACCTTCTCCCCTGAGGCTTGCGCCCAGTCTAAAAGGAATCGAACCTGCAAGTCATTGACAGCATTTCCTCTAATGCGAAGATGGGTATCTCGCCAATAGCCAAAACGAGGATTTAACCCCAAATATTCTTCACCTACATTAAATCCGCCCATATACCCAATTTCCTTATCAATAACGACTATTTTTCGATGGTTACGGAAATTGATGCGCAAATTGATGATTGGCAGTTTACCAGGAAAAAAAGCATAGGCGCTCCCCCCTGCCTCGATGAGCTTTTTCACCCTTTTTTTAGATATTCTTCTCGAACCGGCATCATCATACAAGAGCCTGACCTCTACTCCCTCCTTCGCCTTCTCAGTCAAAGCTTCGAGGAGGCGATTCCCATAAACGTCATTTTGGATTATATAATAGAGGACGTGAATATTTTTCTTTGCAGCCGCGATATCCTTAAATAATGAGTCGAACTTATCCCTTCCATCTGTGAAGATTTCCAATTCATTATTCCATGTATAAAGGGAGTGATCGGTTGTCATATTCATCATCAGCAGGTCTTTATATTCCTGAGTTAAATATGTATTGAAAGGCGCTACTCCTTCGCGCAGGTGCTTTTGCTGTTGCTTAATACCGCGATCGATGGCCTCATATCCTCTCCTATCCCATGTAAAGATTCTCCGCTTGCTCAAATTCTGCCCCAGAACAATATAGAGGATAAACCCGCCAATTGGGATGAAAGATAACACCATTAACCATGCCCAAGAGGCACTCACATTTCTCCGCTCCAAGAAGGTGATTATAATGGCAAAAATCAAGTTAATGACAATCAAAAGAATCCAAAATACCGAATCGATCATTTCCATAGAGTAATCCTCTCCAACCCGCAATAATCTATATAATAAAAATACCATAAGCTTCAGGCAATGCAAAAAAATCATTATCCCTCATTATGCTACTATCCCTATATCATTTCCTTTCTATACAGCATGCATAATTAAGGCTGTTCATGGAATAGTAAGGAGCAAAAAGGTTAGGAGAATCTAATATGCCACGAAGAAGTGATAATACTCACTCAAATCCTGAAATCAATCCAGATGCGAATCATGAAAATGTCATCAATGACTCTAAAGCTTTTAATATGGGTGTGGCCACAAGCAATTTCTACCCTGGACATGGAATGAACACCAATCCATACCACGTTAAGGACACAGAAGATACGCCTGATGAGATGGAGGGATTCGAGAAATTGCTCCGAGGCAAAGGTTTTGGGAAAAAGTAAGAAAAGGGAGATGGCCATGCCATTCTCCCTTTCGTTTATTCTTATAGAACTTTGCTTAAAAAGAGCTTAGTCCGCTCATGCTGCGGATTATCAAACAGCATGAGCGGTTCATTTTGCTCCACGATATAGCCTTCATCCATAAAAATCACGCGGTCTCCTACTTCTTTAGCAAATCCCATCTCATGTGTAACGACGACCATGGTCATCCCTTCTTTAGCCAATTGCTTCATGACCTCAAGCACCTCACCGACCATTTCAGGGTCAAGCGCTGAAGTAGGTTCATCAAATAGCATAATCTCCGGTTCCATCGCCAATGCTCGGGCAATCGCGACCCTTTGCTTCTGACCCCCTGACAAAGAATCGGGATAGGCATCTGCCTTCTCTGATAATCCAACCTTCCTGAGCAATTCCAGGGCTTTATTCCTTGCTTGGTCAGCCGGCACCTTTTTCACCTTTGTTGGAGCTAGCATCAAATTCTCGAGGACCGTCTTATGAGGGAATAGATTGAAATGCTGAAACACCATTCCCGTTTTTTGGCGAATCTTATTGATATCTATTTTCTTATCAGCAAGGTCGACGCCGTTAATGCGGACATGCCCGCCTGATATGGCCTCAAGCAGATTTAAACACCGCAGGAAAGTAGATTTACCCGATCCTGAAGGTCCAATGACCACAACAACCTCTTAGTGTTCAATTGTGATGCTGATATCCTTTAAAACCTCATTACTGCCAAACGACTTCTTCAAATTCTCGACTACAATCATTTTGTATCAAGCCTTCTTTCCATTTTGTTTAACAGATAGCTTAAGGAAAGCGTGAGGATAAGATAAATAAAAGCTGATGCCAGGTATGGTTCCCATACGCGGAAATACTGGCTCGCCATCGCTCTCCCCCAATAGGTCAGCTCTGGGGCCGCAATTACCGCCGCTATAGAGGATTCCTTAATAAGCACTACGAACTCATTGCCAAGGGGCGGAATCATTCGTTTAAAGGCCTGCGGCAAAATAACATAGCGCATCGCCTGTGCGCTCGACATTCCGAGAGAGCGTGCCCCCTCCATCTGGCCTGTATCGATAGATTGAATGCCAGCTCGAAAAATCTCTGCGATATAGGCAGCTGAATTTAGCGATAAAGCAAGAATGGTTGCCAAGATTACATTTGTCTCACCTGTGATAGCGGGAACGACGCCAAAATGAATTAATAGAAGTTGGACAAATAACGGAGTACCACGAAAGAAGCCAATATAACAATTAAGCGGTATAGACAATAGCTTGCTTTTCGTTATCTTTCCAAGCCCTATTAATAAGCCAAGGACCGTTCCGATCATAATCCCTGCAATTGAAAGACCGATTGTATATAAAGTCCCTTTTAATAGAAAGGGCATATATTCCTGAATAATATCCCACCTGAAGTCCAATGTCTCATCCTCCTTATACTAAAAATTGCGTAACATGGCTTCATTCCTTCCGCTGCTACGCAATTTTAATCCATACGTTTATTGCTGTTCTTTTAACGTTTCGATATCCGGCTCAATCCCGAACCACTTTTTGTAGATCTCGGTATAGGTGCCATTATCAATAATGGACTTCAGTGCTTCATCTACTTTGCCCTTTAATTCACTATCTTTCGGGAACATTAAACCGTAATATTCATTTTCAAAGGCTTCCTCATCTGCAACGACCACAAATTTATCATCCGGATTATTCTTCGCATATTCCTCGACAACCCCATTATCTGCCACAACTGCCTTAGCCCCATTTTGCTTCATCTCCATAATGGCTAACACCGTTGTCTCAAACTTCCTGATATCTTCATTCTTATTTCCGACAATCTTCTCGACTGCCAAGTGACCAGTTGTTCCTGTTTGAACGGCAACTTTCTTCCCTTTTAAATCCTCAGCAGACTTAATGTCACTTCCTTCTGGCACGAGGATTTTATTAGTTGACAGGAAGTATGGAACAGAGAAGTCATACGTCGCCTTTCGCTCGTCATTAATGGATATGGCAGACATCCCCATATCAGCTGTTTTGTTTTTGATTTCTACGAATAGGGGATCCCATCCGACACTCTCAATCTTCACCTTGATCCCAGCCTCTTTTGCGACCGCCTTCACAACATCTACGTCAAACCCGACTATTTCGCCGCCCTTTTGGAATTCAAAAGGTGAATAATTTGCATCCGTAACTACACGATACGTTTTCTCAGAGCCTGCTCCATCTCCGCTTCCGGAGGTTTCTTCCCCGCTGTTGCCGCATGCCGCAAGCATGAGCATAATGCTCGTCATTATCGAAGCCGCCAAAAATCTCTTCTTCATGAAATCTCCCCTTCGTTATTTAACTATATTTTTAAAATTTTCAAAATTCTATGAATTTCATTATAATCTTCGATGGAATTTTATGCAATTGCTAATTAGACATTCTGAGTATTATAGAAAAAACTTATTCTTTTTTTTCAGGGTACGATTTGGTCATTTCAGGGTATAGATGCTTATACATTGATTGGCAGGCTAGCGGGAAGGAGAGTATCTATGTGGGTAAACAAACCTTTTTTTAAATATGCCAGTGGTTTAATACTTATTCTTCTCATAATTTTTTTATTCGGGAAGATTGATTATTTCATATGGCCATTCCAGAAATTTATTATTACACTATTTTTTCCGATTTTAATTGCGGGTCTGGTCTATTATATATTACGGCCAATTGTTCAAGCTTTAAGCCGCTATATGCCCCTTGCAATCAGTATCCTGCTTATCTACCTGCTATTTGGCATTCTTGGCTATTTCACTATCAAAACGGCTGGTCCAATGGTTCTATCACAAGCCTCTCACATTATGGATGTCGTACCTGAACAGGCAGAATCTATTGCCGAGACCTCTCGAACCATTCTGGAAGAGTATTCACCCGAATTCGTATCTGTAGAAAAAATCAAGGACTATGCAACAGATTATTTGAATGAGTTTCCTCAGAAAATCTCAACCAATGCGATAACCATTTTCTCAACTATTACAAGCATATTGACCGTTATCGTCATCGTCCCATTTATAGTCTTCTACTTCCTGAAGGACGGTCATAAATTGAAACCTTATCTCCTCCGCCATATCCCGCAATCGGTTGAGACAGAAGGAGCAAAAATCCTCACTGAAGTGGATAAAACCTTATCAACTTATATTGTCGGACAATTTATTATCGCGGTCGCTGACGGCGCAATGATGTACATCGGCTATCTAATTATCGGATTAGAAAATGCGCTGGTCTTCGCTATCTTTGCTACATTGCTGACGGTCATCCCATTTCTGGGCCCGTTCATTGGCATAATCCCTGCATTGATCAGCAGCTTATTAATCAGTCCATTCATGGCACTGAAAGTCTTAATCTTAATGCTTATCGTCCAGCAGGTTGAAGGACATTTAATTACACCGCAGGTTATGGGAAAACGGCTTGATATCCATCCGTTAACCGTCATCTTTCTCTTGCTTGTTGCCGGTTCCCTCTATGGATTTGTCGGTATCCTGATTGCCATTCCTGCCTATTCCGTGTTAAAGGTGATTATTAAGAATTTCATCCGTTTTTACAAGCTCCGCAACAATATTCTTGTTCAGAAAGAAAGCTGACTCGAAGAGCATGATAAGCATGCTTTCGGGTCAGCTTCTTGTTTTTAAGAACATGGGCGGGTCATTAATCATTTTATAGTTGAAGTACAGTCCCTTATTTCCGAGATGGATCAATTTAGCAGCTGCTGGTCTTACTACTTAACCTTATAGACCAATTCAGATGAAAATGGATGGAATACGATTCTGAAATCGAATAGGGGTGTATTGACGATGGAATGACTCGATTACGCTATTAATGATAAAAAAGAGATGGAAAACCTAAACGGTTTTTCATCTCTTTCTCTCTCATTTCATTCGTTTACGATACCGCCTGGAATTCACGGTCGGTATAGATCATCCACTCATATTGGCGTAAACGCAATTCAAACAATTTCAACGGGTCGCGGTACATTTCTGGCTTCGCGCGCATTTTTTCCAATTGGAGATTGGATTTCTCAATCAAGGCGTTTGTATCAGCAATCAATGTATTCAGCATTTCCTTTGGATTGCTGAAGAACATGGCGACATCCCTTGTAATGGATTTCTCAAACATCTCAAATTGGAGCAGGAACTTATCAGCAATGACTTCGGCAACTTCACTGTAATCCTGTGTTTCGATTAAGTTCGTGTATTTATTGTACATTAAGCTCTTATTGGCAATTGAACCAAACAGCACGCCTGCGCTCTTTAACAACAATTGCTGAGGCGTATGGCGAAGAAGAATATTGACGGAATCCATTTGAACTCCGCTTGTCATCCGATTTGAATCACGGCGCCAGTCATCAAGCACCCGGAAGTCACATTCCATTTTGACGCGATCATCCTGATAGATGGCATTAAATCCATCCGCCATTTCAGTCAAGAAGATTTGGCTCTCCTTGAATTCAGCATCAGCTTCCCGAATCCATTCCTGCATGGAGTAGAAGTATTTCGGAAGTACAGTTGTTTCCAAATACTCCTGCACTCTCCTATTCATTTTTTCGTTCAGCTCAATATGAATCTTCCGATAGTCACTATCTTCAACGAGCAAATCTTTACTTGCTTGAAGGATTTTCGGTAAAGAGCTGACCACATCATTTCGTATATCATCTTTACGTGTCTTGAATGATTTGCGAAGTCCCGCTGCCTTCTCCTTCTCCATATCATCCAATTGGTTCAAGGCGCCTTTAAGCTTGGATAATAGGTCCTCATTCTGATGGATAGAATCGACCAGCTCTTCCTCTCTCTCCAGCCTTTGATCAAGCAAGGTTGAAATAGTCTCGCGAACATAATGAAGAAGCTGCATTGTACGCTTGCTTTCCTTGTATGGCTGCATAAGGTTCGCTTGCAGGAATTCCGTGAAATCCATCAGCTGGGCGGCCCCTTTATATCGAGCAGAATGGGCAAAAATCTTTGCATTCGGCAAATATGGATTAATCTTCTTCCATGCCTCGTCAACAATTCGAATCGCTTCCTGGTCATTATGAACAAGATCCATTTTATTCAGCAAGAAATGAATAGGCAGATCTGGAGCCTGCTCCTGAATCATAAGGACGATCTCCCGTTCTTTTTGGCTGAATGGATCATTCACATCAAGGACGAAAAGAAGGCTGTCTGCCATATGCAAGTAACGGCGTACCTCCTGCGTTTTGCTGTTGGCGATGCTGAATCCTGGGGTGTCGATGATGGCAATGCCATTCTCTTTCAAGAAAGCACTTGGAAGCCTGTAATCAATGATGCGCGGAGGCCCGCCCATCCAAGCGCGTGACGTGATACGCTCTTCTACCTCATCATCGTTTAAAGATATGATTGAGGAGTCAGACACCTCACTCACCATTTCTTCCTCCCCATATTTATACATCACTGCCGTCGCAGTTGGCAGGTCAAATGAATCCTCTCCAAGGATGGAATGAATCAAAGAGGATTTGCCATTCCCGCTCGTTCCGGCAATCATTAATCGCTGCACATTTAAGTCTAATAGCTCATCCATGATCCATTTATGTCTTTCACTAATAGCCAGGTTATTATCCATAGCCCATTTATCAATCGTTTCAAACAGACGAATACCGTCAGTCAACCCATCTCGGTCATAGGTAAGTCCTGATAGAACATGTTCAGCGATGCTAACATCCTCACTGCTTAGTGTGGATGGGAAATGGTCATTCCAAGCAAGAACGCTTGAAGAAGCAAGCAAGGCATGGTTTCGGTCTGTTAGACGCACCCAGTTTCTGAGCAAGCTCGGAATAATGGTTTTAAGCGATTTAACCGATTTCTCTCCATTAATGAACCCATAATAGGCATCCTTATATAGGACAGCCAAAGCCGGATAAGCATTTCTCTCCGTGATTTCAAGGTCTTGCAATAAGTCATTAAAGCCCTGAATCCACGTCAGATAGGAAGGTTCACCTTGATAGCTGCGCCATAGTGCGACAGCTAATGCTTCAAATCTCTTGTCATTAATGTCATAGAGCTTATGCAAGGCTGGATAGAAATGGGCTGGGTCCAGGTGCTTTGTCACACCGTCCTCAATATAGGACTGAAGGGTATTGTACCAATCAATAGACTCAGTTCTCATCGCCTCATTCATAGCAAGTTCAACTGCGCTGGCCCAATCCATTTGCTCCTCAAAGAAGTTTTGAGCCAAACTTGTCACTTGATCATCATCCGGATTTAAGCGGACCACCTTCTTAATCGTTTGGTCAGCAGAGGTAAGCTTTTGCATTTTTATGTAAAGGGTAAATAATTGTAACCCTACCTCAGTATTTAAAGTGATAGAGTCCGATTGGATAGATTTATATATTTCTTCCGCTGTTGAATAAAGCTCAACGGAAAAATAAGCATCTGCCATATTTTTCTTCGCCCACGGCTCAAGCTCATTTGTGACCTGTTCCCATTTAAATATGGCAGCTTCATAGTCCTTATGCAGATAATAAAGCTCTCCCTGCGCATAGCGAAGATTAGAAAGCTCAGGAATATCCTGATCCTGTTCCTGAAGCACGTATTCACTGATAACGAGCATGGGATTTGCCGTATTTTCTTTATCTATAAAGGTCTTATAATAATTTTTTTCGATTAACATCATTTCATTATTCATACGACCCCTCCTTTAGTTCTATATGTCATTAATAACTTCATGTAACTAATATAGTTTAATAAATCTGGATTGCAATATGATTGCCATTCAGTAACAACTTGAATACATATTCAAATCATTCTTTGTCATAATTGCAATAATTACAGTCCTGCTTATTCCTTTTCCCTAATTTATTTAGAACAAAACGTTCTGTCAGCTTTCATTTTAATATATTCAAGGATGAAGAGATAGCGATTTTACCATATCGCTTCAAAAGATAGGGTAAAATAAAACAAGCCTGCAGCGTAACGCCTGCAGGCTTGTTCTTCTCCTTATTATTTCCACCAGTTATCAAACATAGATGTTGGCAATTGGCGCTTATGCTCCGTCTTCAAATATTGCTGCTCAATCTTTCTGGCAGCTTCTAAGCTAACTTCTTTTCCTTCCAAGTAATCATCAATAATATCATAGGATATGCCTAATTCCGTTTCATCTGCCTGCAGCGGCTTTTGGTCAAGTAAATCTGCAGTCGGCACTTTGAGGTAAAGGCGTTCTTGTGCTCCAAGCTCTTTCAGCAATTCCTTGCCTTGTCTCTTGGACAGTCCTGTTAATGGCAAAATATCAGCACCGCCATCACCATATTTCGTGAAAAAGCCAGTAACCGCTTCGGCAGCATGGTCCGTTCCAATCACGAGAAGCCCACGCTGCCCGCCGACTGCATATTGGGCAATCATTCGCATTCTTGCCTTTACATTCCCTTTATTAAAATCACTGAGCGCTTCTGAAGAGGCTTCCTCATATTGTGAAGAAACAGCATCAACAGCTGGCTTGACATTAAAGTTCAAGGACTCATCCGGCTTGATAAATTCAATGGCTGCTTGTGCGTCTTCCTCATCAAACTGAACGCCATAAGGGAGTCTTATAGCCACAAAAGTCGCTTCCTCGCCATCCTCGCGCAAAGATTCTACAGCCATTTGGGCCAAGCGTCCTGCCAGCGTAGAATCCTGTCCTCCGCTTATTCCAAGTACATATCCTTTTGCCCCTGTTTTTTTCAGGTAATCCTTCAAAAAACCTACCCGCTTTTCAATCTCTTCTTTAGGATTGATCGCTGGCTTTACATGTAACGCTTCAATAATTTGTGCTTGTAAACTCATTTAGCGTTCTCCTCCTTTATTTCCCCTTTATTGTTCCTCTATTTTCCATCGATAATCTTTTTTATAAAGTTTATTTTACTCTATCTCTGTTTTTTTCAAAACCGATTGAACCATCAAAAAAAGAGGCATGTATTTCTTTTTCTTCTTTTAATTATTTTAATATAATTATAAAAAGAGCTTTTTGTAAAGGAGGAGGGATACTATGATTCTAAAAGACACACATATCACTCTAAACCTATTCATGGTTTGCAGCCTTCTAGGTTTCATTTTCGATCTTCTCTATAGACTAATCGTTACTAAATCACTAATGGCTGCCTTTATTCCTGCTTTCCTTTTCAGTCCTTTATACGGATTAACCCTTAGTTTATATGTGTCTATCAAGCCCGACTCTTCATTAATTGAGTTTATTATGATCATTTCTATATTACATTTACTTGAAACGATTAAACCCTTTATCAGTTCTTTCTTGATCCCAAATTCACCAAAGTTAAATAGAACAAATTTATTCCGAACTATGATAATTTGGGCATTCTTCTTCGCCAGTTTCTCTGAATGGATTTACCCTTGGCTGGCAGATGCCATTAGAATCATGCCTTATTCCTATTGCTTCCTATTCGTTTATGGCCTCCTATTTGTAAGCAGTGTCTACCTTATGCAAAGGATTCTAAAGGAACTAAACAAAAAAATTGAAGGCCTGCTATCCATTCATTCAGCTCGTTCACAAATGATAACCGCAGAAAATGAAATCATTCACGGTATGATGGAAATGAGCATTAACATCCCTCATGAAGGATATCTTAAGGCTGTGCATGAAGAATGTATGTTTGATATGACAAATCTGGATGAGCAATACGAGGAAGCACTTTTGAAATTAAGTCCAATCGAGCAAAAGCTCATTAAGGCATACCCTGTCTCAGTACCTGTTCGAAGAAAGCAGAAAATGTGATACGGCTATTGTTATACATCACAAACCAGTTGCAAATTCCTGTGTTTCAGCATGATTCAATCAAACTGTAAATAGGTTTTCATTTTTTCCAATTAATGTTCAAAATATCTTGGAGAAAATTTGAATAACTACATTTGCTCAACTATTCACAATCAAACTGCTGTATAAATAAAGTATAGAAAGCAGTTAGCCTTCCATTCCGCGGTAGAAGGTAATCTGAAAATGAAATAGGAGTGAATGAAAATGATGAACTGGCTAAGAACGAATAAATATGCTTCCGGTCTTTTGCTAATCATACGTTTATATCTCGGGTACGAGTGGTTTATACATGGGCTGGAAAAAGTAAGAGGCGGTGCCTTCGATGCTACAGGCTTCCTCAATAACATAATCGCTAATCCGGTCAAAGGTCCTGACGGCACAGCACTCTATCCAATTTACAATTCCTTCATTGAAACTATTGCCCTTCCTAACGTAGGTATTATCAATATCTTAATTCCTTGGGGAGAGGTCCTAGTCGGACTAGGGTTATTACTAGGTCTATTTACAACAGCTGCCGTTGTCTCCGGATTATTGATGAACTTCCTGTTCGTCTTTGGCGGGACTGTCTCTACAAACCCAGCCATGATTATCCTTGGATTTATCATCCTTGCTGCCGGAGCAAACGCTGGCAAACTCGGCGGAGACTATTACCTTCTTCCTTGGATTAAAGGAACAATATTTAAGAATAATAAACACTCTCGTTACTCAATAGATGAGCAGCCTGCTCATTAAGTCGTATAATAAAGCCTGTAGTCCTTGACTACAGGCTTTATTAGATGGAAAATACATTTAGGTCTATACATAATAAATCTTTATTTAATCAATATTATCTTTATCAACAAGTTATATAGATATAAAATTAATGTTTACATCTGGAGGAATAGTATCTTGGAATGGTTCATGAGTCTTCCCGTCACACTCCAAGCTTTCTTGGCTACCCTATTCACATGGGGCATGACGGCTCTTGGTGCAGCTCTTGTCTTTACAACAAAAAGTGTGAATATTAAATTTCTTGACAGCATGCTCGGGTTTGCCGGCGGAGTCATGATTGCAGCCAGCTTCTGGTCCCTGCTATCGCCTGCCCTCGAAATGGCTGAAGGCGGGCCTCTTCCATCATGGTTCCCCGCTGCGGCCGGATTTCTTGCAGGCGGCCTTTTCTTAATGATACTAGATAAGATTATGCCCCATCTTCACCCCGATAAACCGATTGGTGAAGCAGAAGGGATTCATCCGGAAAATAAGAAGAGAAGTACCCTGCTCGTTCTGGCGATCACCTTGCATAATATCCCAGAAGGTTTGGCAGTGGGGGTCGCCTTTGGAGCTGTCGCCGCCGATTTACCAACCGCCTCTCTTACTGGAGCAATTGCGCTTGCCATTGGGATTGGAATCCAAAACTTCCCCGAAGGCCTGGCTGTTTCCATGCCGCTTAGACGTGATGGGATGTCGAGAATAAAGAGCTTCTTTTATGGACAATTCTCCGGGATGGTTGAACCGGTGGCCGCAGTCATCGGCGCTGTTGCAGTTCTCTATATCCAGCCGCTCCTTCCCTATGCATTAAGCTTTGCTGCCGGTGCTATGATTTTCGTTGTGGCAGAGGAGGTCATTCCAGGCTCTCAGGAAAATGGCCATACAGACCTTGCCTCTTTATTCTTGATGATCGGCTTTACTGTCATGATGATTTTGGATGTTTCTCTTGGTTAATTTCCACTAAATTAGAAACTGAAGATAAGTCACACTGGCTTATTCTTCAGTTTTTTTATTTCTTTTGCATGTTCAATCGGCGAATGGGGATACTAACCTGCAAACATAAACAATCGCATATTGACAATCTCCCCCTCTTAATTTATCATTCTTCTTTGGGTTTAAAACGTGGTTCGTAACCATCCCACGATAAAAAACTAAGGAGAAAAACAAATGAATATTAGAACACTTGCGGTGAATGGCGTATTGGCGGCTTTATACATTGCTGTCAGCATGCTTATTCAGCCATTCGGCTTCACCAATGTCCAATTTCGAGTCCCTGAGATGTTCAATCATCTCATTGTATTCAACAAGAAGTACTTCATCGGTATTGTCATCGGTGTCTTTTTCTCAAACCTCTTCTTCTCTTCTTTAGGGGTATATGATCTTATCTTTGGTGTCGGGCAATCCATACTGGCTTTGTCGATGACCATTTTAGTATCCCGCTTTGTGAAAAATATTTGGGCTAGAATGATTGTCAACACGATTTTTTTCACGATGACTATGTTCTTAATTGCCATTGAGTTAAACATTGTGCTTGGAATTCCATTCTGGTTCACATACTTGACCACAGCTGTCGGCGAGTTCATCGTCATGGTGGTTGGCATACCGATTATGCATGCTCTAAATAAGCGCATCAATTTTAAGAATTTAATATAATTTACTGTCCATAGAGGCTGGACCGAAAGCTCCGTTAAACGAGCTTTTGGGCCAGCCTTTTTGCTTGGGAACTAGTAAGAACGGGGTCCTGGATTATACTATGGCTTTGCTGTTGTCCGGCCGTATCCAATTTGCTGCAAGGTTTGTCTTTTTTGGTTCCCTGAAACATGAGCAGTTTCAATCACCCTCCAGGACCATCCCCCCATAGTAATAATGAATAGCTTTTCAAGCTTCACCATTTTGTCATCAATTCAATGCTTAACCAATCCTAGAATAGGGTATCTTTATTTTAAGGAAATAATTAAGGAGGTCCTATTTTATGGATGAGAAATTAAAAGAGTTAATCGATGGTTTAAATGAAGATTTAGCAAATGAATATGCAGCATCCATTATGTATACTAACTATGCTGCTATGGTATCAGGTTTATTCAGACAGACTTTGAAACCTTTCTTCGAAGGAGAAATTTCTGACGAGCAAGGTCATGCCATATATTTAGCTGAAAAAATCGCTACACTCGGCGGAACACCTACCGTCACTCCAGCAGAAGTGAAACAAACAACTGATGTTAGAGTGATGCTTGAATCAGCTTACCAAGCAGAGAAGGAGACAATCGACCGCTATGAGACACGCAAAAAACAAGCAGAAGAATTAGGCTTAACTGAATTAGTCGTTAAGCTTGAAGACCTCATCTCTGATGAGACAGGCCATATGGAAGAGCTAGGCCGCATTCTTGCCGATTCAAGATTTGAATAAAGAACAAAAATAAGCTCGAAGAAGGGATATCTTTTCCCTCCTTCGAGCTTTTACTTTTATTTATTCGGCATCTTTTTCTCGGTATTCGTAAAGAATTGGGTTACCAATACACCACTTACGAATGTGATTACACATAGAGCCATACCCCAGAAAGTTTTTGGCAATCCCGGGAAGACAACAAATACAGATCCAGCGATCAATCCCATAATGACCGCAAATGTCATATAAGGGAATTCTCTCAGCAAATAGGCAATCGCCTTGCTGCTAATAATAAAGCCAATCGCTGCACCAGCACCGACGACCATGATGACCGGCAGATTGAAATCAGATAAGGCTGATATGACAGTCGAATAAACACCAATCACCAAAAGAACAAATGATCCGCTAATTCCAGGAAGGAGCATCGCCATGCTCGCAATCCACCCTGAGAAGAACAATTTCACGTATGCCCCAGCCGTGAAAGAGGTTATCACGGCCTCTTCATTTGTTTGGATAAACGCCATAGACCCTAGCAATGCCCCAACCAAAATCATTATAGCCACATGATTTGCTTTAAAATTCTTTTTTACCTCCGCCTGCTTAGCGATAAACGGAAGCACACCAATGATCAGACCTAAAAAGAAAAATTGTGTAGGCTCATAATGGTACTCCAATAAATAATCAATGACTCGGCTAAAAGCTAGGATAGCAAATCCCATTCCAAGGCCTAATGGTATCAGGAACCCTAATTGTCTTCTCCAATCCCGGCTGAAAATGCCGCTGATCGCCAAGAGAAAACGGTCATATATCCCTAATATGTAAGCAATGGTGCCGCCGCTTACTCCCGGGATTAAATCACTTATTCCCATCAAAATTCCCCGATAAATATTCTTCCATTCCAAGTTTTCATTCATCTCCATCATTATTTTGTGCTATAAGTGTACAATTTTCACCTGTGCTGACACAATGGCACTTCTTGCAAATTTATAGCTCATGAAAAAACTCCCCTGCGCTGCAGAGGAGTCCTCTCTATTATGAATGATTAACTTCCAGAATGATCTTACCGGTTGTTTTTCTTGCTTGCATCAATTCATGGACCTTAGCGGCTTCCTCTAAAGGATACGTATCTCCAATGATCAATTGAAGTTTTCCTTCCTCCAAATAATCAAATAGCTCGCGTATGCTCGTTAGAAGCAACTCCCTTTTCCTCATGATTTGAGGCAGGAAGAAACCGATAACGGATTGATTTTTAGCCATTAAGGAGGAAGGGTGCATAACAGCCTGTTCCCCGCTCGCTACTCCATAAATGACGATTCTTCCAAATGGGGCCAGACATTTCAGCGTATTCTTAAACACATCTCCTCCAGCCATTTCAAGAGCTACATTGACGCCCCTGCCCTCAGTTGCCTCAAGCACTTCATCATGCCAGCCCTCTTTCGTATAATTGATGCAAACGTCCGCTCCAAGGGACTTGGCTAACTCAAGCTTTTCATCTGTACTTGCCGTTGCAATAACCTTCCTTGCTCCAAATAATTTCGCGAGCTGAACAGCGAGCGTTCCTACTCCCCCGGCGGCAGCATGCACCAATACGGTATCATCCTTAGTAAGACACCCCATCGTTTTCAAAATATGATAAGCGCTCAGTCCCTGCAAAGGCAAGGAGACCGCCTGCTTGAAATCAATATCCTCCTTCAGCATGACCATGATGTTCCGAGAGTCCACCACTGCATATTCAGCATATCCTCCGGATTCAATCAATGTAACCACCCTTGTACCAATATTGACATTGGTCACCTCTTCACCAGCTTCAACAATGACGCCAGCGATTTCAGCTCCTGGGATAAACGGAAGCTTCGTCGGCACGACATACTGCCCTTCTCTTCTGGCTGTATCGGCATAGTTGACTCCGATAGCATGAATCTCAATCAGTACTTCTGTTGGTCCTGGTTTTGGCTTATCGATGTCAATGGTCTTCAAAACTTCTGGTCCGCCGTATTCTGTAAATTGTATAGCTTTCATTCGAATGTTTCCCTCCTCTTAATTACCCGTGAATTGCGGACGACGTTTTTCCTTGAAGGCCTGTATGCCTTCTTGATGGTCTTCCGTTGCGACCATCATGATTTGTGTCATCCTCTCCTTCTCCAAGACATCCTCTAATGTTGCCGTAAATGAATAATCAATTATCTTCTTCATCTGTCCGTATGCCTGGCTTGGCCCGTTAGACAGACGCTCCGCATACCGCATCACTTCATCGTTTAGATTTGCGAGTGGAACGACTTTGTTCACGACTCCAAGCTGATAAAGGCGTTCTGCCGGAATTGGCTCGGCAGAAAAGAAGAACTGCTTTGCTAAATGCGGGCCGACCAAGCGCGGAAGAAAATAGGAACCGCCGCCATCTGAGATAAGCCCGACCTGGGAAAAGCTCAAGGCAAACTTGCTGTCATCAGCCGCAATGATTAAATCGCATGCAAGTGCGAGATTAAATCCTGCACCGGCCGCAAATCCCTGGACGGCAGCAATGACAGGTTTTTCAATCGCCTTAATGGAAAGGATGCACTCATTCATTCTGCCAAGATGCTCATACACATCCGCAGGCTTATTGGACCCCATTGTCTTGACATCCCCCCCGGCACTGAACGCGCGTCCGGCACCTGTCAGAACGATTGCCCTTACCTCCGGATTCTTGCCTGCTTCCTTCATTTCTGCTGTCAGACCTGCAATCATATCTGGGCTGAAGGCATTAAGGCTTTCCGGTCTGTTTAAAGTTAATACCAATACTTTCCCATGCATTTCCTTTACTAAATGTTCCATTCTTCATTCCCCTTTTCCTGTTTATGTAATCATCCATCCGCCATCGACCAACAAATCTGACCCAGTCATATAAGAGGCATCACTAGAGGCCGCAAAAGCAATAACCTTGGCAATCTCTTCGCTTGTCCCTATTCTCCCAAGTGCTGTATTCCGCTTGATTGATTGCATGAATCTCTCATTTGTCAAAGACCCTTCTGTTAACGGTGTTTCCGCAAACCCTGGTGAGACAGAATTCACCCTGATTCCATATGGAGCGAGCTCCAGTGCCAAGGCACGTGTGAAATTGATGACGGCGGCCTTGGCAGAGCTGTAATGCGGCAGATGTGAAGCCGCCTTGTGTCCAGACAGGCTCGCAATATTAACAATCGCCCGGTTCCCGCCTTTAACCTGACCTTCAGCCATCACTTTCCCCAGAATCTTTGAGACGACAAATACACTTTTTAAATTCGCTTCCTGCACCATATCCCATTCCTCTACAGAGGTATCGAGAATCTTCGATTGCAAGGAGCCGCCGGCATTATTGATGACAATATCAAGGCCCAAATACTGATCGTCAATGAAACGAGCCAAACCTTGAACATCCTCTTCCTTCGTGGAATCGGCAACAAAATAAGCCGCTCTTTCTTCTCCTGTCTGCTGATTGATATCTTCCACTGCGTCTACAAGCTTCTCCTTCGTCCGTCCGCTAATAATGACATTCGCCCCTTCTTTAGCAAGAAGCATCGCAGTCGCTTTGCCAATGCCGCTCCCTCCGCCAGTGACGACAGCCGTCATTTCAGCAAATCTCATCAATACTTCAACTCCCCTGTATGTTCTAACACAACCCTTTCACCCTTTAGTACAGCGATAATTTCTGCTGCCCCAACCGATGAGGCTAATTTCAAATCTTCATGGAAGCCATATTTCTGGATAAGCTGCCCGACATAAGAGCCAGCTAGCCTTTCATATGGGTTTTTGTCACCTTCCTTATAAAACGCCAGCGCAGCCTTTCCGGCATCATTCAATTCAAGCCTTTCTTCAGCTTGTTCAAAGCAGGCAATCAGATGGCCCGCCCCATAAAAATCCTCAAGGCTCAGCTCTCCTGAGTTCCCGGAACATATAATGATGATGGTTTCTTCTTTAAGCGCCTCCATGATGTGCCTGGCCGTCGATTCATTATTCAGTAAGGAGGCAATATATACTTGTTTAGAGTCTGCTGCCATACGAAGCGCAACCGTACCATTTGTTGTCGAAAGTATGAGCGTCTTGCCCTTGATTTCCTTTTTTATTTCAGAAGGACTCGGGTAAATGAACCCTTCAATCGGACCGGCATTCAATTCGCCGGCCATGAGCATTTCGCCGTCTGCGAATGCTTTGCTGACACGAACAGCTTCATCTGGATTTAGAACCGGGAGGACTTCCTTCGCTCCCTCCTTCAAAGCAGAAACAATCGTTGTCGTCGCGAGCAGAACATCAAGGACGATGGCAATTTTCTC
>CAJGCH010000022.1 GCA_904501845.1 uncultured Bacillaceae bacterium
AAGATTCCGCCAAAGAAGAACAGCCAAAATCCTAAAGAATTCAAGAATGGGAATGCAACATCACGCGCCCCGATTTGCAGCGGCATAATAGCATTCATGAATCCTAATAACAGCGGCATCGCAGCAAGGAAAATCATCGTTGTTCCATGCATCGTTATAATTTCGTTGAATGTTCCGCCACTGACAAAATCATTCTCAGGCGTCGCAAGCTGAATCCTGATAAACATAGCTTCAAGACCGCCGACCAGGAAGAAAAACCCTCCAGCGATCAAATATAACTTGGCGATTTTTTTGTGGTCAACCGTTGTCAGGTAGTCCCAAATCGTCCCAAGAAACCCCTTTTTCTGAGTAAGAGTACTCACTGAAAAACCTCCCCTTTGCAAACTTAGAATCTCTTAATCTTCAACGGATAAGGTTCCCAAGTATTTTGTTAGCGCGTTAATCTGTTCATCGGTTAGTTCCCCATATGTATCTGTCATCTTATTGCCTTCTTTAAGTGACTCAGGATCCTCTAACCATTTCTTTACGTTTTCTTCGTTATTCTCAAGATAACCGGCAACTAGTTCGCGATCAGCGAAGTTCGCTAAGTTCGGGGCAAGCCTAGCCTGTTCCGGCCGTTGGTCGTTTGTGTCAATGGCATGGCAGCCAATACAGCTCTTGTTGAAAATCTCCTGTCCCTCTTGTGCCGTCGCATCAGTCAATTCCACTTCGGATTGCTTCGTTTCTTTCATCTTCGCAACCCAAGCATCATACTCATCCCTAGGCAACGCCTTGACCTTGAAGTCCATTAATGCATGCGAAGGTCCGCAAAGCTCAGCACATTTTCCATAGAATACTCTCTCGGCTTCTTCACTTTTCTCATCATTGAACTCAAGCCAAAATTCATTGACATTATCGGTATTCGTATCGAGCTTGCCTCCTGCTGACGGTACCCAGAATGAGTGTTTAACATCAGACGCCTTCAGATTAAAGTAAACCTTTTCATCAGTTGGCACGACGAGTTCCTGCCCAGTGACAATCCCGTCATTCGGATATTCAAACTCCCACCAATATAAACTGGCCCTTACATTAATTTGTACTGCAGTAGGATTCCCATCTTCGTCCTTCCCGTCCTTTGCTGATACGTCGGAGAAATAAAACGTATAATAGATGGTCGGAACAGCCAATATGATCAGCAATATAATCGGGATGACAGTCCAAAGGATCTCCAGCTTATGATTGCCTTCAATCTGCTTCGGAATTGTGTTATCCCCTTTCTTGCGACGAAATCTTAAAATTGCGAGAACAAACAAAACTACAACAACTATGATGACTAAAACCATGATGGCAGTACTTAAAACCATTAAATCATATTGCTTTTTCGCTACCTCGCCCGCAGGATTCAGAGCTGATAAATACGGTTCCCCGCATCCAGATAAAATCAGCGTTATCGCTGCAAACAAGGAAGCAATTCGCCATTTTTTCATAGCAATGATCTACCCCTCTTTCGTGAAAAATTTCTTCTTTCCAAAGGACCATTTATATAATGAATTTCTTAAAGAAAGAACCCCCATGTTCAAAAAAGGTTAATCAAGGATACAATAACCATAGAAACAAAAGAAATCGTCATATAATTCAACGAATATATGAACATCTTATTTGCCCACTTTAAGTCTTCTTCCTTCGTGAATTTCTTCTTGAAGGAGAACCCCTTTAAACTTAATAAGAGCCAGCCAATATTCAGCAGTGTAATCAGCACCATAATCGGCATGCCTATAGGCGCCAAAAGAAAGGGGATTGGCAGCAATAGAGCAACCCATATGAGCATATGAACCTTTGTTACATGGAATCCCTTCACAACCGGAAGCATTGGAACTCCGGCTGCCCGGTATTCCTCCATCCGCTTCATCGCAAGCGCATAAAAATGCGGAGGCTGCCAGACAAACATCAGCAAAAACAATCCCCAAGCTACCGGGTGCAGCCCAGGGTCGACAACCGCCCATCCGATTAATGGCGGCATGGCTCCAGAAATACTTCCGACTACAGTATTGGAAACGATTTTTCTCTTAGTCCAAATCGTGTACATCACTACATAAGCAAACACTCCAAATAACCCAAGCAAGGCAGCCGGAGAAGAAGCAGCCAATAACATAAGCGTTCCGCCAATCACCATGGCAAGCCCCATATAAAGCACCTTCAAAGGATTAACTTTACCTGTTACCGTTGGGCGTTCTTTCGTCCGCTCCATGTAAAGGTCAATATCCCTGTCAATGTAATTATTCAAACATCCAGCCCCGCCTATTATCAGTGCAATCCCGATTACTCCAAGCAAAACAATATCCAAATTAGCAAAAAAATGCTGATCAGTGAAATATAATGCCAGCCAAATACCAGTAAACGCTGTAATCATATTTGAATTCACGATTCCAACCTTTATCAACACCAGAAAGTCCTTCAAAAGAGTATTCCCTGTCTCTTTTCCTGTTTTCAGGGCTTCTTGGTTTTCAAATGAGGTGGGTGCTGCAGCTTTCGATTCCACGGATAATCCCCCCAATCAAATAAATAATTCCTGCAGAATTCTGCGAAATAGCCATATCTTTATAAATTTCCAATATTTTACCTATATATATTTAAACATAAAATTGGCATAATATGTGAATGAAATTTGTCTAATTTATGTACTATGCGTGACCTAGTAATTATATAGCGGTAAATTTATCCTGTAAATGATTATATTGTTACAATTTGTCAAAAATATGAAAAATCAAACTCTTCCTTATTTCTAACAAACTATATTAGAACTTTCAACTATTATCTTTAAAATAAAAGCGAATCCCATCTTTTTTCACCTAGCCTATTATCTGTATCAGCCCTCCTGCATATTATTCAGCTATAAAAACCTTTACATTCTTTACGTCTTTATAAAGTGAGTGAATAAGACATATTAAAAGATTTCCTTTGTAATTCCCTGGAATATTCATTATGATATGTAAGTAATGATTATCCAAGATTGGTATTTTTATGATATTGCATTATTCCTTTTGCCATCACTCTACTATTATTAAAGCAGGTGTATAATCAAACATGCATACAAAGTTAAAGTGGTTTTCGGTTATGACAACCTTTGTCATGCTTTGCATTCTTATTGGGGGAGCGCTTGTCACAAAAACAGATTCCGGGATGGGCTGCGGCCGTTCATGGCCCCTGTGTCATGGTCAGGTTATTCCAGAAAACATCACACCTGAGCTTGTCATCGAGCTAGCTCATCGGATATTCTCCGGCTTGGGCACCTTCATGGTTGCAGGACTGGCTCTATGGTCTTGGAAGACGATCGGTCATATAAGAGAAACAAAATTTCTCGCCATCCTCTCCATTTCATTTTTAATCATTCAAGCTTTAATCGGGGCGGCAGCAGTCATCTGGAGCCAGTCTGATTTTGTCATGGCTCTTCATTTCGGCATTTCCTTGATTTCTTTTGCAGCCGTACTGCTTCTTACACTCCTCATATTTGAGGTGGATAAAAAGTTCGAAGCGGAGAAACTAATTGTTCCTAAACGGATTTCCGTCCATTTCATTGCGATTACGATTTATTCGTATATAGTCATCTACAGCGGAGCACTCGTCCGCCACACTGAGGCCAGCCTCGTCTGTCCGGATTGGCCATTTTGCTTTAATGATGCCGTTGGTTTTAATTTTAATATGTATCAATGGATTCAGATGGGACATCGTTTGGCCGCTGGCTTATTATTCATTTGGATTGTCTATTTGGCCATTGTTATTTGGAAACATCACAGACAAGTCAAGGTGCTATTTCACGGATGGAATATATCCCTCCTCCTTGTTTGCTTACAGGTCTTAGCGGGCGCCTTAATTATCTTTACCCGCTCAAATCTTTATATAGCCTTGATGCACGCAATATTCATCACTTGCCTGTTTGGCGTCTTTTCCTATTTCCTCTTGCTCGTATCGAGGAATAAGAAAAACTTACAGAGATTATCACCTGGCAATAGCTCTGGCACTGAAGAAGAACCGGATACAACCTATACAGCCCTATAAGAGCAGCATTTCTTTTGCTGCCTAACATACAAATTCGTACAACGAAAAGAGCTGTACACCATGCAGATATCCGCATGTGTACAGCTCTTTTTTCATATCCATATGATTTCTCTTACATTTCAAGCAATAGGTCGCCTGTCTCAACTGTCTCTCCGCTTGTTACGCAGATCGCCTTAATAACACCGTCAAACGGAGCTTGTACAGTCGTTTCCATTTTCATCGCCTCGGTTATCATTAAATGATCGCCTTTTTTTACTCGGTCACCCTTTTGAACGTTCACTTTAACGACAGTTCCTGGCATAGTAGCACCAATATGACCTGGCAAGGATGGATCGCTCTTTCTTTTTGAGGCCGCTATTCTTTTAATGCTCTCATCCTTGACAGACACTTCCCTTGCTTGGCCATTTAGTTCGAAATATACAGTTCTCGTTCCATCTTGAAGCGGTTCGCCGATTGAAATCAATTTGATGATTAATGTCTTGCCTCGTTCAATCTCTACTTCAATCTCTTCGCCTACTCTCATACCATAATGGAATGACGGCGTATCCAAAACAGAGAGGTCTCCATACATATTTCTCGCTGTCTCATAATCCAGGAATACCTTTGGATAGAGGGCATACGCGAGAGTATCAAACATAGATGCCGAACGGTTCAGGTTAGATTCAAGCTCTTCTTTTAGCCTTTCAAAATCAACCTCCTCAAGAAGCTCCCCAGGTCTTACTGTTATTGGCTCTTTTCCCTTCAAGATCACTTTTTGAAGTTCTTTCGGGAATCCCCCATATGGCTGTCCAAGCAGCCCGCTGAATAATTCAATGACTGAATCAGGAAAATCCAATGAATCCCCATTTGTCAGAATGTCTTGCTCGGATAGATGATTCTGCACCATAAACAAAGCCATATCTCCTACAACCTTAGAGGAAGGGGTCACCTTTACAATATCTCCAAAAAGGATATTGACGCGGGCATACATTTCTTTTACTTCATCCCACCTGTCAGAGAGGCCGACACCTTTTGCCTGCTGCTGCAGATTTGAATACTGCCCCCCAGGCATTTCATGCTGATAGACCTCTGTATGGGGAGATTTCATCCCGCTTTCAAAATCCTGGTAATAAGATCTGACCCCTTCCCAATATTGTGATAACTGCTCAACTGCTTCAACGTCCGCCTTAGGCTGCCTTTCATTTCCAAGAAGGGCGTAATACAATGTGTTTAACCCTGGCTGTGAAGTCAATCCAGCCATGGACCCGACTGCTGTATCAACAATATCGACACCAGCCTCTATAGCCCTTGCGTATTGCAAAATGCCGTTTCCGCTCGTATCGTGTGTATGAAGATGTATCGGCAAATCTACCGCCTCTTTTAGCTCACTCACCAGACGGTATGCAGCCTCAGGCTTCAAGAGTCCTGCCATATCCTTTATGGCGAGTATATGAGCGCCCTGCGCTTCGAGCTCTTTGGCTATATTTTTGTAATAATTTATATCGTACTTTGATCTAGAAGGGTCCAATATATCCCCTGTATAGCAAATCGCTGCCTCTGCAACCCGGTTCACATCGCGGACAGCTTCAATTGTTTTCTCCATGCCTTTAACCCAGTTCAGGCTATCAAAAATACGGAAAACATCTATACCAGCGTATGCTGATTTCTCAACAAACTCAGCAATAACATTATCCGGGTAATTCTTATAACCTACTGCATTTGAAGAGCGGAGCAGCATTTGGAATAAGAGATTCGGAATGGCCTCTCTTAACTTTAATAACCGCTCCCACGGATCCTCCTTCAAGAATCGGTAGGAGACGTCAAATGTTGCCCCACCCCATAATTCCATCGAGAACAGATTCGGGAGCATTTGGGAGGTCGGTTCAGCGATACGCAGCATATCCTGAGTTCTCACCCGAGTCGCTAACAAGGATTGATGCGCATCCCTGAAGGTCGTATCTGTTATCAGTACTTGCTTTTGTTCCTTGACCCATTTAGCGAGGCCATCTGGACCTAATTTATCAAGCTTTTGCTTCGTTCCTGCCGTGTTGGCCAATCCCGATTGAACTTTAGGTATTTTGACAGGCTCGAACTGCGGCTTTTCCTTCTTCCCGATTCCGGGGAACCCGTTCACTGTCACATTCGCTATATAATTCAGCATCTTAGTGCCCCGGTCTTTTTGTTCAGGAAAGACAAATAACTCAGGAGTCGTGTCTATAAAGGAAGTATCATATTCACCTTTAAGAAATTGTTTATGACCAATAACGTTTTCTAAAAAGGGGATATTCGTTTTAATACCGCGAATTCGGAACTCACGAAGATTCCGGAGCATTTTGGCGCTTGCCTGCTGGAATTCGGAAGCATGGGTAGATACTTTTACAAGCAAGGAATCATAATAAGGGGTAATCACTGACCCTTGATAGGCATTCCCGGCATCGAGACGAACACCGAAGCCGCCTCCTGAGCGATAGGCTTTGATACGCCCTGTGTCCGGCATAAAGTGATTCAGCGGGTCTTCAGTCGTCACCCTTGCCTGAATCGCATAACCATTGATTTTCAAGTTTTCCTGAGAAGGGATATGCATATATTCCCCATGCAGACGGTGCCCCTTTGCAATCATGATTTGCGATTGGACAATATCGACCCCTGTAATCATTTCCGTGATGGTATGCTCTACTTGAACGCGCGGGTTTACCTCGATGAAATAAAACTCATTGCCTGAAACAAGGAATTCAACGGTGCCTGCATTGACATATTCAACATTCTTCATTAATTGAACAGCTGCTTGACAGATTTTCTCCCTCAATTCACCTGAAAGTGACACACTTGGCGCCACTTCAACGACTTTTTGGTGGCGGCGCTGCACGGAGCAATCACGTTCGAATAAATGGATGATCTCTCCATGACTATCTCCAAGAATTTGAACCTCAATATGCTTTGGATTTTCAATGAAGCGTTCGACATATACATCATCACTGCCGAAGGAGGCCTTTGCCTCTGATTTCGCTCGATGATAGGCTTCCTCTATCTCATCCGGCTGCCGGACAATCCTCATTCCGCGTCCGCCTCCGCCAAGGGATGCTTTAATAATAATTGGATATCCATTATCCTCCCCAAAGCGGATGACTTCCTCTAGACCTGATACCGGACCATCGCTGCCCGGGATAATGGGAATGCCGGCGAGTCTTGCCTGCTCCTTCGCCTTCACCTTATCGCCAAACATATCCAGGTGCTTGATCTTAGGACCAATGAAAACAAAGCCTTCCTCTTCACAGCGCTTCGCAAACTCAATATTTTCTGACAGGAAACCATATCCCGGGTGGATAGCATCCGCCCCGCTCATCTTCGCTATCTCAAGAATCCCTTCAATATCTAAATAGGCCTCGATAGGCTTCTTTCCAGCGCCTACCAAATACGCTTCATCTGCCTTATAGCGGTGATAAGAAATATAATCCTCTTTCGAATAAATCCCGACAGTACGGATACCAAGCTCGTTACAAGCCCTGAAAACACGGATGGCTATTTCGCCCCGGTTTGCGACCAGGACCTTCTTTATCTCTAGCCTTTTCAAATCTTGAGTCTGCTTCATCAAGTTACCACTCCTCTTGCAGCTATTCCTTGCTGTCATATTTTTAAATAAAAAAGGAGCAGAGACACTTGTCCCTGCTCACACTTTACTCTCGTTATCATCCGCTTAATTCTGCATCTTGCTCTGAAATTGTCTGTCCTTTTTTATAGAGAGCCTCATGCCTCGTCATCATGGACACATTGACCAGCAATCCGACTGATAAAAACAATTGGATCAGGGATGAGCCCCCATAACTGATAAACGGAAGAGTAACACCTGTAATCGGGATTAAACCAGTGATTCCCCCTAAGTTAATCATAGACTGGATGCCAATCATACTGGAAATTCCTGCCGCAAGCATACTTCCAAAAGGATCATTGCATTTAATCGCGATTCTGATTCCCTTAAGCACGATTGTCCCCAGGCAAATGATAACAAAGGCTACACCAATCAACCCTAGCTCTTCAGATATAACCGCCATGATAAAGTCCGTATGAGGCTCAGGCAAATAACCATATTTCTGGGTGCTTTGGCCAAAACCGACACCCGTCAGCCCCCCGTTTCCGATGGCCACATATGAATTGACCAGCTGGTACCCTTCATATTTCTCGGTGGAGAAAGGATCCAGGAAACCAGTGAACCTTTCCAAACGTTTCTCTGTGAAGATTTTTTCTTTATTCATTATGATAACCGGTATTGCAACGAGTATCGTCCCCAACAAAATCGAAAGCAGCTTCGCAAAGCTCTTCCAATTCATTCCCGAACAAATAATAATTGTGCAAGCGACCAAAAAGATAATCATCGCTGTTCCGATATCCGGCTGCAGGACGATTAATCCGCATACAATCAGCAGATAGAATAATGGCGGAATGACACCTTTATTAAAAACGTTTATGTATTCCTGCTTTTTGGAATAGACAGCAGACAGATAAATAATCACCCCGAGCTTTACAAATTCAGACGGCTGCAAGCTTCCAAGGGAGCCAAGCTTAAACCCGCTCTCCGCATTTCCGGCTGTATGCCCAAAGAATTGCAAGGCAAATAGTCCAAATATCGAGCCGAAAACAAGCGGCACCAGGACTTTATTCGATTTATACAGCGGATAAGGAATGATTGCCATAATCGTAAATATAACAAGGCCGATGATTAAATGCCGCATTTGCTTATTATAGAAATAATCACTCGGCAAGTCCCATCTGGCTACGGCCGTGACCATACTTGAGCTGTACACCATGACAAGCCCAAAAATGCTCAAAACGAGTATGACAGCAATAAGCGTATAATCATACGATTTTACTATTCTTTTTAACATGATAATCATCCTTGCTCTAATTCGTTTTGATGAGTTTAATATATGTATAAAACAAAAAACTCAAACAACAACCGTATCGTTTGAGTTTTGACCCTAACTTATTTTCGCATAGAAGCGTCATGAAGAGCGGATAATTCCTTCTCCAGAAACTCTAACAAACCTTTACCGTCACGTTCCTCTATTAATCCCAATCTGACAGCAAAGTCAATTTCTCTGGATAGGCCAAACATTTGTGTATCCAAAACTTCTTCATACAAAGGACATTGAGGCATAGTCAAATTATCCATTTGAACTTTAATAAGTTTAAATATTTTATCAGCATCGGCCTTAAGTAATGCATAGGCCTTTTCTTGATGATTGACAAGGATATCAGATGTCAATGTACAATCCCCCCATTATGGCCCAATGAACCAATCTATTATAAAATTTTACCCTTAAAAGCTTAAAAATGCAAGGAAACCTAGGCAGACAATTGCTCAAATATGTAAAAAAAACAAAAAAGAAGAGGACGCTTATTACTGTACAAGAATATGCCGTAATTATAAGATTAAGAGGAAAAGGAGTGAGTGGGATGGCAGAAGTCATACAGATTAAAGGGAATGTGAAGTATCCGATATATATTGATACAGGTGTATGGATTTTTGATGAACGAAAATTCAATATAGAAGATTGGCACCCTGAGAAAGACACACAGAAAGACAGTGAGCAAGTAAACTACTTGAAATCCGTTTCTTCCCAATGGGATAAAGAAATTATCGAAGGTTCGTCTCCCCCGCCTGCAGAAAAACCTGCCAAAAAGACGAAAAAACAAGAATTGCTCGAAGGAAATTTTGTCATCGCTTTCAAGCCGTTCATCTTGAATACTGAGCCTATGCCTGATGCAAGCAAAGCCATTATACATACGCAAGATGAGGACTTAGAATTTCCTTTAGAGGAGGCTCTCGCCTTCATAGCCGGGTTCTCTTTAAATGGCAAACCCCTTTCCGAAGAAATGGGCGGTCCCCTTTACCTCTATAAAGGAGATGGCTCTAATCGTGATAAGCCAATTAAATATGTGAGCGGCATTACGATTATATAAGAATAGGGGAGCACCTGATACGCGGTGCTCCCCTATTCTGAATAAACCCCATTCTCTTACTTGCCTCATAATAAATCAGCCGCCAGCTGAGCCAGTTCTGACCTTTCCCCTTTCACCAGGTTCACATGGCCCGCAATCGGCTCATCCTTGAACCTCTCAAGTACATAAGTCAACCCATTATTCCCTTCATCCAAATAGGGATGGTCAATTTGAGCAGGATCGCCAAGAAGGATTATTTTACTGCGTTCACCGACCCTCGTCAGTATGGTTTTTACCTCATGCTTAGTTAAGTTTTGAGCCTCATCCATGATAATGTAGCTGTCAGGAAGGCTTCTGCCGCGAATATATGTCAAGGCTTCGACCTCAATCGAATGGATACCTGCCAGAATAGAATCAAGCTCTCCCGGTTTTTTCGTGTTAAACAAGTATTCGAGATTATCATAAATCGGCTGCATCCACGGCCTTAGCTTTTCTTCTTTTTCTCCCGGCAAAAAGCCCAAATCCTTCCCCATCGGAACGATTGGCCTCGAGACAAGGAGCTTGTTATATTCACTGAGGTCTTCCGTTTGCAAAAGTCCTGCAGCAAGTGCCAGCAAGGTTTTCCCCGTTCCTGCCTTACCCGTCATTGTGACAAGCTGGATATCCTTGCGCAGGAGGAGCTCAAACGCCATCTGCTGCTGGGCATTTCGCGGCTTCACCCCCCAGATCTGCTCGTGATTATATCTCAGCTTTATGACTCTGTCCCTGCCACGAACAATCCCAATTGCTGACAGGGAAGGCTGTTCGTGATTTTTCATAATCAAAAATTGATTCGGAAATACCGGTTCCAAAATCGGCGCATCCTTTAGCAGCAATTCCCCTTTGGAATAAAATTGATTAAAGGCCTCCCGCTCCATATAGACTTCTTTAAATCCAGCATATTGCTGATTGACCGTCACAACTCGATCACTAAGGAAATCTTCCGCAATTAAGCCAAGGACATCTGCCTTTACCCTCATTAATATATCCTTAGAAACCAATATGACAGCCTTTCCGTCCTTTTTCGTCTCCTCTTCAAGAGAGAGGTTTTTGGCGACTGCCAATATTCTGTTATCATTCGATTTCTCCAGAAAGTAGTCCTGAACATTTTGAATGGAACGATGATTCAATTCTATTTTCAGTCTCCCGCCATTTGGCAAAGGGACTTTCTCATGCAGGTTTCCCTTTGTGCGAAGTTGGTCGATAAGCCTTGATACATAACGCGCATTCTTCCCCACTTCATCTAAATTTCTTTTCTTTGAATCTAATTCCTCTAGAACTACCGCCGGAATAACCACCTCATTATCAGAGAATGAATAAATCGACATTGGATCTTGCAGCAGCACATTTGTATCCAGAACATAGATTTTGCTCAAACCATATCCCCCTGTCCCCAGTAGATTATCCAGCAAGCTTTACATCTCTATCCAATTTATGTCCGGGACAATCCTCATGCTCAATATATGAGCATTGATTTAAAAAAAGAAGAGCCTGACAAAAAATACACATCTGTGAGGCACCTTCCCTAAAATAATTCAGCCCCCTCTACAAGCTCATGCAAAAATGGTATAATTGAGTAATAGGAAATCGATTGGGGTGTTAACATGAGAGTGAAATGCGTGATTTGCGATAAAATCGAATCCATCGAGGATGAAACATTGATGGCCAAAAGGCTTCGCAATCGTCCCATTCATACATATATGTGCAAGCCATGCAACGAGCGGATCAAGGAGCGGACAAACGCCAGAATCGAGACCGGAAATTTCCGTTTGTATCGTGCCGCCAAAAACGAGGATAATTGGTAAACCTGAATGAATGTATAAAAAAAGAGAAATGGAATAATATCCATTTCTCTTTTTTATTCTGGCGGAAATTGCTCATAGCGCTCCGGATGGCTAAGCACCTGTTTAAGCATCACTTCAACCATCTCCTCGCGAAAACGGAATTGATCATCAATCCCATCCTTCATGAATTCAACCGTATACCAGCCATCTCTTTTTTTGTAGGAATAACGGTCAACCCCATGATCGTCCTCTAACGTTTGTTCAAACAAGCGAACGGTATCACGGGCTGCCGTGTCATCGGGTCTCGCGTCATAAACAATTCGAATGGTTAGCCAGTTATAGACTGCATCCATAAGATTATTCATCAGCCAGCATCCCTTCCTTCCTTCCCATACTCCTGCTTAGTTTCTTTGTGGAGACGGTATTTATAAAGCGCAAGGAATACCGCCGCCACTGCCAAGACTTCTGTAACCGGCAGAAACAAAGCTAAAAACGTCAGGAACGAACAAGCAAAAGCCATAATGGCATAGACAACGATTGTTTTACCCCATGTAAGTTTTCTCGCAAAACCAAGCTTAAAAACTAAGCCGCTAAGCAGAACAATGGTCAAGTATAAAGCCCACATTCCAATCTGTGTATACTCTGGGTCACCTACCCTGTATAACTCGGCAAAGAACGGCAAATTACTTGTAATATCCACTCGAAATAGCACTCCCTATCCCCAAAAGGTAATGATTATTCAGCGAGTTTTTTCTTCTTAGCTGCCTTTTCACGTTCGTTCTTATCAAGGATTTTTTTACGCAAGCGGATGGATTCTGGAGTAACCTCACAGTATTCATCATCATTTAGATACTCAAGCGCCTCTTCCAGTGACATGATTCTTGGTTTCTTCATTGTCACGGTGTTATCCTTCGTAGCTGAACGCACGTTCGTTTGTTGTTTCGCACGAACAATGTTAACGGTCAAATCATTTTCACGATTATGTTCTCCGACAATCATGCCCTCATAAATTTCTGTACCAGGCTCAACAAAAATCACGCCGCGGTCCTCAATTTGGATGATGCCGTATTGGGTTGCCTTCCCTGTTTCCATGGAAACAAGCACCCCTTGTCTTCTTCCGCCGACTTGTCCTGCTTGCATTGGCTGATAGGAATCAAACGTGTGATTTAAAATTCCATATCCGCGTGTCAATGTCAGGAATTCTGTTGTATAACCAATCAAACCGCGGGATGGTACATTGAAGACAAGACGGACTTGTCCACTGCCGTTGTTGACCATATCAAGCATTTCGCCTTTTCTTTCCCCAAGGGATTCCATGATGGCACCTGTATACTCCTCAGGAATATCCACTTGAACGCGCTCAACAGGCTCACATCTAACTCCATCGATATTACGGATAATAACTTCAGGCTTAGATACTTGAAGCTCATAACCCTCACGGCGCATATTCTCAATCAAGATGGACAGATGAAGCTCGCCGCGTCCAGATACGATCCATGCGTCCGGTGAATCTGTCGGATCTACACGCAAGCTGACGTCAGTTTGCAATTGAGCCATCAAGCGCTCTTCGATTTTACGGGATGTTACCCATTTCCCTTCACGGCCTGCAAACGGACTGTTATTAACGACAAAAGTCATTTGCAGCGTAGGCTCGTCAATACGAAGAACTGGAAGCGGATCCTGGGCATCAACAGGGCAAACAGTTTCCCCTACGTTGATATCTTCCATGCCGCTGACGGCTACTAAATCACCCGGGAATGCTTCCTCTACTTCGACACGCTTCAAGCCTTGGAAACCAAAGATTTTTGTTACGCGGAAGTTTTTCGCAGTGCCATCAAGCTTCATTAAGGATACTTGCTGGCCTACTCTCATCGTTCCGCGGAATACACGACCAATTCCGATTCTTCCTAGGTAATCGCTATAATCAAGAAGGGCTACCTGGAATTGAAGAGGCTCTTCACGGTTATCGACTGGAGATGGAATGTTTTGAACGATAGATTCAAACAAGCATTCCATATTCTCTTCCTGATCAGATGGATCTGGGCTTAATGATGCTGTTCCGTTAATACCTGAAGCATAGATGACCGGGAATTCTAATTGATCTTCGGTCGCATCCAGTTCGATGAATAAATCGATAACTTCATCGACCACTTCCTCTGGTCTTGCGAAATCACGGTCAATTTTATTCACCACGACGATTGGCGT
Organism: uncultured Bacillaceae bacterium; assembly: GCA_904501845.1. GTDB lineage: Bacteria > Bacillota > Bacilli > Bacillales > Pradoshiaceae > Pradoshia. Next base: position 13,980 of record CAJGCH010000022.1, read on the forward strand.
TAATTTTTGTTCAAGCGCCTTTTTCAAAACAAAGCGTGTTTGCGGCATGCAGCCTTCATAGGCATCAACGATTAAAAGTACCCCGTCAACCATCTTCATGATACGTTCCACTTCTCCGCCGAAGTCAGCGTGTCCTGGTGTATCCAAAATATTGATGCGTGTATCTTTATAGTTAACCGCCGTATTTTTCGCCAAAATGGTAATACCGCGTTCTCTTTCAAGATCATTTGAATCCATTGCTCTTTCTGCGACCTGTTCATTTGAACGGAATGTGCCAGCTTGTTTTAACAGCTGGTCAACCAGTGTTGTTTTCCCATGGTCAACGTGAGCAATAATGGCTATATTCTTGATATCATTTCTGTATTGCAACTACTTCAACTCCCAATTTTTATGCATATTGTAACCAACCTTCCCATTATACCATACTGAAAGTAGAAAACCGCCATCATTTTGTGTACAATGGGAAATAAGATTGGAGTGTGATACTTTTGAATATTAAAATTGTTTTCTTAGCCTTATCCATATTGGCTGTTGCCAGCCTTTCAGGAATTGCCATTTCCATATCAGTAGGAAGCGCCATCTTAAGCATACTTAGCTTAGTGGCTTTCATCGCCGTTATGGGAAGCGGATTTACTCTCAAAAAGCGTTGGAGAGAAAAACTATAACAATAATTAGGCAATTTTCGCACATTTTTCTTCTTTTTGCAACATAAACGCATTCTGGACCCATCCAGGATACAATAAAACGCCAGCAAGCATAAGCTTGCTGGCGTTATTATTAATCTCCAAAATCCTGTTTTTATGATAAATACCGTTCCATGATGGCTTCATGCAGCTTTGGAGAAGTCGCAATCAGCGAGCTTTTTTTCAAGTAATGAATAGGGTTGCCTTTAAGGTCTGTCACTTTTCCGCCCAGTTCTTCGATAATGATGGTTCCTCCGGCAAAATCCCAAGGAGCAAGCCGCATCGAGATATAGGCATTTAGTCTTCCCGTGGCCACATAAATAAGTTCAAGAGCTGCGGAACCATACGACCTTGTTCCGCGCACTTCTCTTACAAGCTGGGCTGTGACATCCTTGTCGATCTTCTTGTTTTCCGTCAGCCATATGGCATTCAAGCCGACAATCGATTCTTCGAGCTTAGCTTCTTTCATCGGTTCGATTCTCTTTTCGTTTTGGAATGCTCCTTCGCCTCTGATGCAATGATATAGTTCATCATGAACGACGTCATAAATCAGTCCGATTTTGCCAACCCCATTCTCTACTATGCCAATCGAGATGGCAAAATTCCTCTGCTGGTGGACAAAATTCATCGTTCCGTCAATCGGATCGATGATCCAAACAACCCCCTTAAGCTCTTCAAGATCATGCCCTGCTCCCTCTTCCCCGAGCACAATATGATCTGGGAACCGCTCAGCTATCCTCTCTATAAAGAAGTGTTCGACATCTTTATCCATATTGGTCACTAAATCATTCATGCTTGATTTAGTCTCAATATCCAGGATTGTTTCAAAAGATTGAGTAATTCTCTGCCCCGCCTCTTTTATCCAACGAACCGCTTGTGCATGTATTTCATCAATACCTGCCATTTCTCCCACCTCAAATCAACAAGATTCTCCAATCTTATTATGTATATTATTTACAGTTTAATCCTCTCAGGCAAAATAAACAAGAAAAGACAGACCATGATAGATGAACATGAAATCCGTCTCTTCTCCTTGGTACAATCATCAAAACGCAGCTGATTTTTTTCTATTAAATTGCCTTTAGACGAACTAACTCTTTTCTGATTCTTTCAAGCTTTTGCTTAGATCTTGTCTTTTGTGTTTCGTTTTTCTGTTCCATTGCCTCAAACAACGTGGCCAATTCATAATCCATTTCCATTCGGAGGACGGCTTTCCGATGTCTTTCTACTTCCGTCGCTTTCAACGCCTGATTAACTACTTGTTTCATAGAAATCCACTCCTTGATATAAATTGAAAATTCAGATATTGGATAGTGATTTGTATATAGTATGTCTTCCTTCATAGATTTGCAACCAAAATACACACATGCCCAGTGGTTTAGGCATAATCCTATTTCTCAATAGTATTAGTATGATAAAATAAACGAGAATAGGAGGGAATCAAATGACATTTAAAGGCTTTACTAATGACGACTTCAATGTATTTCAAATAGACGGCTTAGATGCTCGCATGGATGCCATTAAATCCATTATCCGCCCTAAGTTTGAAATCTTAAGCAATGTATTTACAGAAGAACTTTCAGTAATGACAAATGAGCCAATGTATGCCCATATCGCTAAGCATGCCAGACGGACAATCAACCCGCCTAATGATACATGGGTTGCCTTCTCATCCAATCCCCGCGGCTATAAGATGGTTCCCCATTTCCAAATCGGACTGTGGGAAACCCATTTATTCATTTGGTACGCTGTCATTTATGAAGCAAAAGGAAAAGAGCCAATTGGACAACGCTTTCTATCAATGGCCCCAGAGATCAAACAATCCATCCCGGCTAATTATGTCTGGTCAATTGACCATATGAAACCAGATGTTATCCATCATGATGCTCTGTCCACCGACGATTTGAGCAAGATGTTCGAGAGATTAGCTAGCGTGAAAAAAGCGGAGCTCTTATGCGGTTTCCAATTGCCGAGAGATGAGGCTGTCAAGATTCCCGGGGATGAATTAATCGAGATGATTCGTGATGTGTTTGTACATTTATTACCCCTCTATAATGTCGAATAAACTCAAAAACATGGCCAGCTGTAGTGAACAACAGCTGGCCATGTTTCATTTTCTAGCATCCTTAGTTTTCGCCCCGGCTTACATTTTCACAAGGCTGCCTTCCTCTGATTTCTTTGCTCTTTGCATGGTTCTATAACTTGAATATCCGCTCACTTCCTCAAATTCGGCGCATATCTTTTTCTCTTCAGCAATCGATGGAACAATTTGCTTAAATTCTTTATAGAGGGCCATCAGTTCCTCACGGTGAATTCCTCTCTCATAGGCTCTTTCAATCCCTTGAAAGAACGAAATCACTTTAACAATCTCATCTGTTTTCCACGTATAATCGATTGGATATTGATAATCCATCTTAACACCTCTTCTGCCTTATCTTTGTTTGTCAGTTGCATTTCCATTTGTTTTGGATAGATTTAGCTTGACTGAGTATTTGCTCGAACAATTCCTTGACGGTTGGTTCATGATGGATGAGACCAATGGCTTGTCCTGCCCAGCCAAAGCCTTCCTCATGGTTCCCATCATATATGAATTTCTTGTTCGTCTCACCACTAATATAATCCTTTAGGTCTTCATATGTACAGCTTTTATTCTCCATGGATAGAATGGCTGAAGTATGAGAATTAGAAATCGCCCTTCCAGGAGTTCCTAATGTTTTTTTGATCACAACTGTGTCACGTTCTGTCCCATTAATGATTGCTTCTTTATAAGCAGGATGTGCGTGAACACATTCCTTCACCGCAATGAATCGAGTGCCCATTTCAATTCCTTCCGCTCCGAGTGCCAAAGCCGCCATAAATCCTCTGCCATCTGCAATCCCGCCAGAGGCAATGACCGGGATCGTTACTGCGTCGGCAACCTTAGGTACGAGAACCATCGTGCTTAACTCATCCCTTCCAAGATGGCCTCCGCCTTCATTGCCGACAACCATTACGGCATCTGCCCCTAACTCCTCTGCTTTCACGGCTTGCCTGACTCCCGCTGTCAAAACGAGTTTCTTCACAGAGGTCCCCTTCAGCATATTAAGAAACTCTGCCGGATTTCCCCCTGTAACGGACATCACTTCAATCCCTTTATCCAAGGCTGCTTGCACAAATTTCTCATACTGTCTTCCATGTGTTCCAATCGCAAAATTAACTCCTATAGGCCTGTCTGTCATTACACGTGCTTTATCAATTTCTTCAGCCAGTTCTTCTGGGCTGCCTAATGACAATGCTGTAATTTGGCCAAGTCCGCCTGCATTCGATACAGCTGCCGCTAAATCCGAATAAGCCAGATAAGCAAGTCCCCCCTGAATGATTGGCAGCTCAATGCCCAGTAAGTCAGTGACTCTCGTTTCCCACATACCATTCCCTCCCACATTCATATTATCCCGCTAAAAGCAAGTTAACACATACTCCCATTATACAATACTTTCCAAATCCGGTTTCACCTTCATACAGCAGACTGCAAAAAAACAGCCGCACAGATGATTCGCGGCTGTCTACAAAAATTCTACTTTATTATTGGGTCCAGTGAGATGACCAAAATGAATGTCTTATATACTATTTATACTTCTTGAAATGAACCGGCCTAGCGACAAATGATTACTCCCCGTGACAATTATGGCAATCAGCGCAATTACCGTATAATACTGTAACTTTCTCGTCCTCAAAATGATCGATGGTTGCGTTACATCCTGTACATACGATTGTACCCATTCATTCCACTCCTTTATTGAAATAAGATAATCGCTCCGTTAAGAAAGCGCTTTATTTCTATATACTTCATAATAATATAACACATTGAAAATTACAAGCCTAAATTGTATGTTACATTTAATAATAATACATCCTTATATGTGATACTATCCATTAAAGTATAGCCTTTCATCTTTTGTTCTGATAAAATCATTTACAAGGATTACCAATTACTAAGGAGGGGGCTCCTATGTCAATTCACTCGTATATACGACTGCCGAATCGTTCTGTCACCATCTTGGAAGCAAGGAAACTGATTGACGATTATCAGCAATCTTTGCATAAAACAGGTGAACAATTAAACTATCCTTACAATGAGAGGGCTTTTCCATACACCATCCACGAGCCTGATAATCGAGGAAACGGTGATTGGCTTTACCTCTCTTCCGATGATCCAGATTACCACCTTATTAGAATAGGAATTGGAGAAGAGCCGGTTGCTGGGATGAACGGTTCTTTATTGCCATACATCGAGATAAGCCTTGAGAGGAACTCTACATTTGCTGACAAAGGTAAAGCAAATGAGCTGGCCAAATATATGGCCAAGAAGCTTCAAGGAGAATTACAGCTATTCAACGGAAGAAGAATGCACTTCCATAAATAAAGAGGACGCGCTCTGTAATCATATACAAAGGGCGTCCTCTTTTTTCTTTCATTTTCTGCCTTATCCACCATGGCGCTTACAAAGGAACATCTCAGCCATGTAATGATAGTCACAGATTATGCTTATCCTACGATTTTATCCTTTTAGGGTCTAAGACCTCATATCCTTTTTCTTGCAAACCTTCTACGATATCTCTTAGCGCTTCTTTCGTCCAAGCACGGTCATGCATCAGTATATTGGCCCCGTCATATAAGTATTCGCTGTTCAATGTCACATTAGCAAGAGCTTCCTTGGATTGATAAGCCTTCTCCCAGTCATACCCAAACGTCCAATTCATTAATTGCATATTTTCTTCTTCCGCTATTTCCTTGGAGAACTCCGTATTTTCACCAAATGGTGCCCGGAAGAAACGAGGCTTTGATCCTGTCACCTCTTCGACCATTGTATTAACACGCCTGATTTCCTCTTTTTGTTCCTGTTCCGTTAAGGATGGTAAAGAGGCATGGCTATATGTATGATTGCCAATTTCAAAGCCCATATCGGCGATTTGTTTTAGAATATTCTTCTTTTCGTCCGATTCCAGTAAATGTCCATTAACAAAAAAGATCGCTGATACCTCTAACTCTGTTAATATTTCAGCCATCTCCAGCGTATGTTCGTCCGGGGCATCATCAATGGTGAGCAGTGCTACCTTCGCGTTTTCACCCGCAACAGGCTCAATCCTCCAATTAGTGGTATTTACTTCATAATCCTGCTTCAGCTGTGATACCGCTTCCTGCTCCTCAGGTTCTTCTTGCTTTGGTTCTTCTGTCTGCTTTTCTTCTTGCTCAAGCAGCGCTTCTTCTTTTTCCTGCGATGGTGTTACCGGTTGATCCTTCTCTGAGCAGCCAGAAAGAACCAGGAAGGAAACCGCTAAGATTGCCGGGATATAATTCATACCTATTGCCCCTTTCTCCGATCAAAATGAACATCTAAATTTTAACACCCTGCTCTTTCGAATGCGAATATAAGGCACCAAAAAAAAAGCGTTGAAAACCTTCCGGTTTCCAACGCTTTTAATAAATTATTTAATGATATGGATTGGGCTTCCTAAAGCTACTTCAGCCGCTTCCATTGTAATTTCACCTAATGTTGGATGCGCATGGATTGTCATGGCAATATCTTCTGCAGTCATACCCGCTTCGATGGCAAGGCCAAGCTCGGCAACCATATCAGATGCTCCTGGTCCGGCAATTTGGGCACCGATAACAAGACCATCTTCTTTGCGTGTAATCATTTTCATGAATCCTTCAGCTGCATTTAACGCTAGCGCACGGCCGTTTGCCGCGAATGGGAATTTCGCTGCAACGATATCTAAACCTTCTTCTTTCGCTTGAGCTTCTGTATAACCTACAGTTGCAAGCTCAGGCTCTGAGAACACAACGGCTGGAATGCCAAGGTAGTCAATTTCA
>CAJGCH010000023.1 GCA_904501845.1 uncultured Bacillaceae bacterium
AAACGAGCAGCATTTGTCTCATCACCTTATTCCTAGAATGACCTTATTTTACCATGCGCAATAAAAAAGCGCCCCAATTAAGGGGCACTTTAACATCAATCTTATAGCTTATTTCGATCGTCTGTCTCCATATTCGGAGGGGCAGGAGGACTTTGTGTATCATCTCTGCCTTCAGCGATTGTACCATCTTCCTTTGTTAAGTCTTCAGATACAACCGGTGATTTTTCTTTAGAAGAAAGGTTCACCTTCACATCATCACCATTTGGTTTTTTGCGCTCCGGCAATTTGCCATAGTCCGCCAAATGACGAATTTGCTCTGCATCTAACGTTTCTACTTCAAGCAATGTATTAGCAATCAAATCAAGCTTACTGCGGTTTTCAGTAAGGATTGTTCTCGCACGCTCATAACATGTCTTGATGATGCTTTGAATTTCTGTATCAATCTCATAAGCAATCTTGTCAGAGTAGTTTTGTTCACTATTGATGTCACGCCCAAGGAATACTTGACCACCTTGTGGTTGACCGAACTGCATTGGACCAAGCTTGTCACTCATGCCGTACTCAGTGACCATTTTTCTAGCGATGCTTGTCGCGCGCTGGAAGTCATTGTGAGCACCAGTACTTACTTCTCCAAACACGATTTCCTCTGCAACACGTCCGCCTAAAAGACCGGTAATCTTATCATAAAGCTCCGGCTTGGTCATAAAGTAACGATCTTCACGTGGAAGCATGACCGCATATCCGCCTGCTTGACCGCGAGGAACGATTGTCACTTTATGGACCATATCCGCTTCATCTAACACAAGACCGATAACGGTATGCCCAGATTCGTGGAAGGCCACGATGTTTCTTTCCTTCTTAGAAATGACACGGCTCTTCTTGGCAGGCCCAGCAATCACACGATCAGTCGCTTCGTCGATATCGCTCATGTCGACTTCCTTCTTATCTTGTCTAGCAGCTACGAGTGCTGCTTCATTTAAGAGGTTCTCAAGATCTGCGCCTGAGAAACCAGGTGTTCTCATCGCAATTGCTTTAAGGTCAACATCCTCAGCAAGCGGTTTGCCCTGTGCATGAACACGAAGGACCGCTTCCCTGCCGATTAGGTCTGGGCGGTCAACCGTAATTTGACGGTCGAAACGTCCTGGACGCAATAACGCTGGGTCAAGAATATCTGGACGGTTAGTCGCAGCGATGATGATGATTCCTTCATTAGCACCAAAACCATCCATTTCAACAAGCAATTGGTTCAATGTTTGTTCACGTTCATCATGTCCGCCGCCAAGGCCTGCGCCACGCTGACGTCCAACTGCATCAATCTCATCGATGAAGATGATACATGGAGCGTTTTTCTTCGCATTTTCAAATAAATCACGAACACGAGATGCACCGACACCAACGAACATCTCGACGAAGTCAGAACCACTGATAGAGAAGAATGGCACACCAGCTTCTCCAGCCACTGCTCTAGCAAGCAATGTTTTACCAGTTCCCGGAGGTCCCACTAACAGGACACCCTTCGGAATTCTAGCACCAAGCTCAGCAAATTTGCGAGGGTCTTTCAAGAATTCAACAACCTCAACAAGCTCCTGTTTCTCTTCATCGGCTCCCGCAACGTCTTTAAATCGAACCTTTTTCTTCTCTTCGCTATACAACTTGGCTTTGCTTTTACCGAAATTCATTACCTTATTTCCGCCGCCTTGTGCATTACTCATCAAGAAGAAGAATAATAGCAAGATGATCACAAACGGAATCATGGAAGTAAGGAATGTCACCCATGCGCTTGTTTGTTCAGCGCCTTGTACATTAGCGGCGATATCCTGCTCATCAATCAGATTAGAGACCTTCTCTGCTTGTTCAGAAAGAATATAGGTTACATAGAACTCATCTTCCTTAGCGCCTTTTTCCTGGCCTGTTACGGCATATACACCATTCTCTACCTGTAGATCGGCAGATTTAATTTCACCATCTTCGAGTTTGTTTATGAACTCAGTATTTGACATTTGTGTGGTTGGTTCGGCGTTTTGGTTGAAAACGCTCACGACCCCAATAATCGCCACAAAAATAAGTAAATAAAATATGGTATTTTTAAATATACGGTTCATCCCTAACCTCCTCCCAAAGGAAACTAAATAGTATTTGCCTATAGTGCATTATGGTACAAATTTATTTTATATAAATAGAGTAGACCCGTCTATTATGCTGGATTAAAACGTGTACTAATCATTTATATCCCTAAATTTATGCTTCATAAACTTCTCTTTTGAGAACTCCAACATATGGAAGATTACGATACTTTTCTATGTAATCCAATCCATAACCGACAACGAATTCATTCGGCACGTTAAAGCAAGCGTAATCCGCCTGGATATCTGCTTTGCGCCCGGACGGCTTATCGAGCAAGGTAACAAGCTTAATGGATTTAGCCTTGCGGTAGCGGAAAAGATCCACTAAATAAGATAAAGTCAGACCGCTATCAATGATGTCTTCAACAATGAGCAAGTCTCGTCCCTCAACTGAAGTATTCAAGTCCTTGATAATCTTAACCTCACCTGATGAAACTTGTGCGGTACCGTAGCTGGAAACATCCATGAAGTCCATTTCCAGATAGCTGTCAACGTGTTTCAGCAAATCATTCATAAAAGGCATCGCGCCTTTTAAAACGCCGATTACAAGCGGGTTTTTGTCTTTGTATTCCTCTGTGAGCATTGCGCCCACTTCTTTAATCTTCTCTTGGATTTCCTCTTCGGAAATCAAAATCTTTTCTATGTCATTGTGGATACTCATTCAGTTGTCCTCCTAGGAGCTTAATTCAATATACTTTACCATGATATTTATAGCATTCGGCGAATATTCGGCACTTACCTGCTGCAAGCCTGGTATCCAGACGATGACGCCATTCTTATCGGTGACAATCGGCCAAGAATCACGCAGATGGATGGGAATCTTGCGTTCTGCAAAAAGCTTCTTCAGCTTCTTGTGTCCCGTAAACCCTTTGGGCTGGTAACGGTCTCCATCACATCTGTTCCGCACCAGTAAAGGAAGCCTATCCTCCGAAAGCGTGATGATGCAGGCATTCGCTGATTCCTGAAATGTGCGGTTAACATCTCCGTCCCATAATGCTGTTTCAATCGCATAACCATTCCCCAGCTCTGTGCATCCTGGCAAATAAAGTTCTTTGGAAAAAATCGAAACGGGCAGCTCCCCAAAATGGAAAAGCAACCGTTCATAGGTCTTTGTCACTCGAAGGCCATGAGGCAATTGCAAGGAGATGGATGGATGAGATTCCACAAGCAAGGTTTGAATACTATCTATATGTACGTATGAATACACATAAGGTTTCACTTGATAAAGATAGTTTAATATTAGTTGAATCACCCTTCTTTGTAAAGGTTTTGGCACTGCCGAAAGAAGGGCGATTTCGACAATCCACTTGCCCTCCTCTTGTATAATGCCCAAGCCTTCAAATCTCTCCTCAGCAAGGCTATGCAGATAGTCCTCATCCTGTTCAAGTTCCTCTGAGAAACGTTGAATATGATTCATTGCCTGCTGGTTTTCCTGCTTGATGATCGGCAATATGTATTTACGGAAACGGTTCCTCGTATAAAGGTCCTTTTCATTGCTTGGGTCAAAGCGAGGGCTCAGGTTCATTCGTTCACAATAGGCCATGATTTCATCTCTTGTCACAGCCAGGAACGGCCTGATGAGCAAGCCTCCGGCAAACGGTCTTTTAACTGGTATACCCATTCTTGATTTGCCAGTGCTTCCCCTGACTAAATTCATCAATACTGTCTCAGCCTGGTCATCTAAATGATGCGCCAAAACAAGCTTTTTCACCGAATATTCCTTCATTATAGCTTTATAGTACGCATACCGACAATCCCGAGATGCCTGTTGGGTATTTTTTCCGGTGTGTTTGATATATTCCGGAACATCAATCCTGGTCCCCTTAAAAGGCAGATTCCATTTCGCGCACATTTCCTCAACATACCGATAGTCCTGATAGGATTCTTCCCCCCTGAACATATGATCCACATGCGCAACCATTATCGTTAAACCATATGAAGGCATAAGCTCCTTCATATATGCTAAGAGAGCGATGGAATCCGGCCCGCCCGAAACTCCTACTAAACAAGAATCGCCAGGCTCTATTAATTGTTTTTGCTTAATAAAAGCAGAAACCTGTTTCTCTAACATCTATAATCCCTTCCTGCCCAATTCAATATGTATTATCGTACCATTCTTATGAAGGCACTGCCAAAGACTTTCCTTGGCACCAGGCAAGGAGAACAGCTATATTATTTGTCTAAATGCCGAACTTATACAATAAGGCCCAGCATATAAATTGCATACAGCACGGTGACAAGAAGGATGAGGAACAGCGTTTCTGCCATTCGTCTGCCCTTCTTTTGTGTACCCTTAGCTTTTCTCATTTGCACCCGGCTTCTATTAACAGTGGCAGGACGGTTAGATGCACTGGATTTACGATGGATTATATCAGCTAAATCCCGCCTCATTTCACCTGCACACGTATAGTTGCCGGCAAATGCCTTCATCAAAACAGGTTCAATGGCAGCAAGCTCCTTCTTCTCCTTAACTCTCTCTCGTAATTCTTTTAATCCGCCTTCTCCTTTCGGTATTCTTTTTCCATAGGCTGCCGTCATTAAAATCATGGCTAAAGAAAATAAATCATAGGATGGCTCTGCCTTCCTTCCTCCAAGACCCCAATACCCCCGGTCAAAATACTCGGTGTACTCCTTGATAGCTCTTCCCTTCTGGGTAGTCCCACCTACATCGATTAATCGGATTCTTTGCTCAGGTCTTTGGATAATGAGGTTTTCCGGCTTCAAGTCTCCAAATACCCAGCCAAGGTCGTGCAATTGTTCAAGCTGGGTTAACATCTGCAAGGAGAGCACGTTCAGCCATTCATTGCCCCGCTTGCGCAAGAAGGTCAAAAGGGAATCTCCTTGGATGAACTCCATCACATAAAAGGAGTAGACCTTTCCATTTACGACATAATCATCGACATCTATCAAAGAAGGCCCTAGGGAATCCCCTTGGGCCTTCTCAAATGATTTTAATACATTCACTTCACTAGCAATCGTAGCATTGTTATCGCTGAACTTTACTGCGACAGTTCCTTGTATGGAATTAGCCTGGTAAACAATCCCGTTAGCACCAAACCCTAATTCCTTTTGCAGCTCATAGCGATTTCGATGCCATTTGCCTGTCATGAAGGTCCCTATCTGAAAGCTACATGGTCTCTTCACTGTATGACTCATCATCATCGGCCAATCTCCTTAAAGAAGATTTGTCCTTAAAATGCCTAATGGCTTCCCTGATGGCTGGACCGGTCGGCGTAATTCCGCCTGTTGTCAGCTTTTCAAAAATTCTCGATAGTGACTCTACCCTTGGAGACCAATCGAGCACCAGCTCGGCCTCCGCTCTTTTCCCGGGAAATATATAGACGGCGAATTGATTATCACCGCTTCTGGCATTTAAGCTGATGGACAGATCTATCAGTGCTTCCTTGACCGTGGGCAGCTTATGTTTCATGCTGGCACTCGTATCAACCAGAACAAGGACTTCCATTTTTACCGTTTCACCAAGGTCCTCGACAACCTCCATAATTTCTCCCCGCTTTTCAGGAGGCAGCTCCTCTAGCGTAAGCTGATTTCCAAGAATCTGCTGCAGCTCTTTATTGACTACCCCCTGAATGGTTTCGTTCATGGCTTTTCTTGTGACCATTTGTACGGTTTGAGATAGCTGCTCAGCATAGACAATTTGGTGAATGCCGCCGCCGGCGATAGCAATCTGCTCAATTTCACCCATTGCCCGTTCATCAATGATGTCCTTGCTCATAACTCCAATTACATTGACGACTAACCCTTCCTCACGTGCCAAAGCAGCCATGGCTGATGGATTTTCTCCCCGGTTGGAGCAGCCATCTGTCAGCAGGAGAATCTGTTTCACTGTACCTGTCTTCATCCCATTACCCTCCATTACTCGTATGTTATCATCATCTTCGCCTATTAAATGGCGCTTTATACGAATGGAATGCGGATTTTGGGGGACTATTGTGCCTTTTTGCGTCTTAGCCCCATGGGAATGCTGGACCACTTCGGTATATTATGTTTAATTTGAGCAACCACAATTGTCATGTCATCCTCTATTCTGCCAGAACTTGTTCGAATGACCTCCTCTAAGATAATGTCTGCTACTTCCTGAGGATCCTCTGTCTTGATCTCTCGTATTTTCCTTGTCATCCATGCCTCATAATTCTCCACATGCTTCGGCCCTTCAAAAATACCATCACTCATCATGACAAGCAGATCGCCTGCTTTCATCTGTTCATTCACAACATCGACGTCAAACTCTTTAATGATGCCTATCGGCAAATTATTTGATTGTATTTTCGTCACTTGCTGTCCCCGTTTAATGAAACTCGGTATTGAACCGACCTTTAAAAATTTTATATTTGCATCCTGCAAATCAAGCATGGCCAAGTCCAGCGTCGAGAATATTTCATCGGTCGTTCGTAATGAAAGAATGGAATTGATGGATTTAATCGCCACCTTTTCTTCAATGCCTGATTCAAGAATAGTTTGCAAAAGCTGTAGAGTTTCCGTGCTTTCATTATGGGCCCTTTGACCATTTCCCATGCCGTCGCTGATTGCGATGGCATATTTGCCCTTTCCAATATCAATCATTTTATAGCTGTCTCCTGATACGAGCCCGCCTCCTTTGGCCGCGTGAGCAACCCCTGTCTCAACCGCATATCGCTTCGCCGAACGGAAGGTCAGCCGGCATATTCCTCTCTGGGGCGATCCCTTATCCTCCTTATACATGATAATATGCTCGCCTAGTATATCTGAGAGCATGGGGGCAATCAGCTTCTCGCCTACTTCGCTTCCTTTGTTGTCACTGAGCTGCATATCTATGTCAATATTCCCTTGCTCAAGAGAATAGATTTCCATTTGGTGAATATCCAAACCAAACGAACGGATGGAATCCATAAGTTGCTCCTCATGTATATGAAGATTCTCGCGTTCCTTCGTGATTTCCTTCGCGAAATCCTCCATAACCTTCGATACTCCCTGGAGCTGGTCAGCAACCAGTCTTCTGCTTTCCTTCACCTGCTTCTTCAGCTTCTGGTTGGCATTGAAGTAGGATATTTCCTGCAGCATCGCTTCTGTTACTTTGTCATATCGAGTACAGAACTTCTTCCATTCCCTTGTCGTCTGAGGAGAAACCTGAGCAGGCTCCTCTTCTAGGTCCTGGACAAGATCATTCATCATTCCATAGGTATAATCAAAGTTTTTCGCCCAGCAATAATCCTTCTTAAAACATGTTTGGCATGTTTTTTCCGTGACATTGCTGAGGAAGTAATCCATATCACGCTCCCTTTCCTCCTCTTTCGTCGTGCTCTCCTCCATCTTGGAGAAACTATTAGATAAAGCGAGAAAGACGGATGAAAATTGATTCACCCGCTGGGCCGTCACATCCCTTACTTTCCTGACATATTGCTGCTGTTCATTAGCATGTTCAGCCGTTCCAGGTATATGCTTAGCGACCCGCTCAATAATTGAAGCCGGTGTTAACAGGAATAAACTGATAGCAATGAGAGTTTCATACAGGGTAATTGATATGTTTTGTGCTCCCTCTCCATAAAGGCCAATCAGCAAGGTTGCAATAATCAGCCCTAAGGAGACACCGATTTTCTTTCCTTCCTTTAATAAGCCTCCAAGCAGCCCCGAGAAGGCAAGCAAGCTCATCTGAAATAAGCTCGACAAATTGGCCAGGCTAAATATAAGACCTGTCACAACACCAACAGTTGACCCAATCGAGGCTCCGCCTGATACGGCAAATAATAAAACGAGATACCTGCTCAGTATATGATCTAAAGATACATCGTAGAAAGCCCACCCAATCGTTCCCGTCATCACGGAGGCAAGCATGATTATCAAACTGATGACTTCCTCTGTTTTTAAGGATTGCGGTCTCTTATGAACGGAAATCAAGGGAATACATTGAATAAATATTAAGGTTAAGATTAGTGCAAGCCCCGCCTCCACCCCCACCATCATGGCGTCATAGATTTCAAACTTCATATATCTCAGATAACGCTCCGTCGCGCTAGAAATGCCTAAGGCTATGAGAACATAAACACCGACCAGTTTGAATTGGTTCTCCACCGATGGCTGACGCAGTTTATAGAGGAGGAGAAATAAAGCGCAGGAGGCAAACAGGCTTAATCCTGCCGTCCAAGATATCGTTAAGGCCCCGCCAATCGCTGATACCATCACCAGCGGCGATCGCTCTCTTTTCATCATATACACTGCGGCAAAGAACGGCAGTGAGAATGGCGTCAGCTGCGAGAGAATAAGCGCCCTTCCCAACAGGAAGCCCAGAACGACAAGTATATAGCCTTGCCTAATGAATATATCCTCAATCTTAGCCGTATATTTGCTAATGAGTTGTACTGGATTCCACTTCTCAGGATTATATTGAACATCAGTTACTGAACCAAGCATATGATTGTTTTCTACTTTACTCATTATTTCACTCCCCTAACTGGTGATGTCTCTCATTATAGAGTGGACAAGTTTATTTATTTGTCATATTGAAGGATGGACAAGGAAAAAACGTTCGACGGCATTCCTTGCAAATGGGCAAAACCAAACATAATGCATTGACCGTTTATGGAGGCAGCCTCGGTTTGCTTGAAAAGATGTGTAAGAAAGAAGGGAACGGACAAGAATTTGCCAATAATTTAATGGTAATAATCTGATAATTGCGGATAATTTTTAAATCGTTGACAAAAATGCGGGCAGATTGTAAGATAGCTTTTGTGTTTAAGAATATGGCGGTGTAGCTCAGCTGGCTAGAGCGTACGGTTCATACCCGTAAGGTCGGGGGTTCGATCCCCTCCGCCGCTACCAACTCTTATACATGGCCCCTTGGTCAAGCGGTTAAGACACCGCCCTTTCACGGCGGTAACACGGGTTCGAATCCCGTAGGGGTCATTTTCATATAGAAGAAAAAGCCGAGGAACGTCTTCCTCGGCTTTTTTGTGCATTTATCCTAATTTATACAAAAGGTTTATGTTAAACCGTGCAAAAAGCATCCGCGCGCTTTCAGCGCATATAATTTGGACCGCCTTACACTATAACTACATTATTAACCTATCCTATAAAAAAAGAACAGACTGGCTAATCAGCCAGTCTGTTATATGGAAATTGCCAGTTTTTTTCAGCAGCAAGGTTTAGCCGCGTCTTCCTCCTCTGCCACCTCGTTTGGATTCTGTATTCCGTTTAAGAGATGACATACGCTCTTCGCTGTCTTTTAAGAAGCGGGCCATTTTTTGTTCAAAATTCTCGCGTGGCGGTCTAGCATCATTGCCTCTTCCGCCTCGGTTATCTCCGCGTCCACCACGGAAATCATTATTTCTTCTTGGACGTTGCTGGTAAGAAGATGGTGCTTCACTTTCTTTCTTCTCAACGGCCTTCTTGATGGATAAACCAATCTTGCCGTCCTTTTCGACGTTGATGACTTTTACTTCAACTTGGTCACCCACTTTAAGGTGATCATTGATATCTTTAACATAGTTATCTGCCACTTCACTAATGTGGACTAATCCTGTTGAACCTTCGGGCAGCTCAACAAACGCTCCGAAATGGGTAATTCCTGTTACCTTACCTTGTAACTTGCTGCCTACTTCGATTGACATAAAAAAATTGCTCCTCCTTAAGAAAGTAAAAAAATGATAGAGTATAGAAATACTTCCCTATATATTATAATCCCTGTAAAAAATTCGTGTCAATGTGAGGGTAATTTAGCTACCCTTCATTATTCTGGAAGGTTGAAAATAATCTCGCCGTCATCCGATAGAAAGTACTCTTTACGGGCAAGCTTTGCGATGTATTCATCATCATTCAGCTTAACGATTTCTTCCTTCAATTGTTCCTCTTCCTTCTGCAAGCTGGATAATTGCTCTTTAAGCTCTTGCTTTTGGGCCTCTTTGTCCTTCAGGGCAGATTTTTGGGAATAGAGCGTAGCTAAGACGATACCGGTTGTTATAACGGCAAATAGCATAAAGAAGACCAGTCTTCTTTTCAGTCCCAATCTCTTCCGCTCAAAGGACTGGGTCCGTTTTTCTTGATATTGAACATATGGTGAGTCGATTTGAGAGATATTTTTCTTTTCCTTATCAAGCGCACCCATTTCCTTTTCCTCCTTCATTCAGACGACCTATTTATCCACCTGTCATAGAATACAATGATATTATTCTTCATGCCAGCGATAATCCCTGCTATTTTCGAAAAAAACTTTTCACATGGCTTTCGTATAGGCGCCGGCATGATTCTCCATAGAAATGAGGCTAAACGAAATACCGGCCAGCACACTACTCCTACTATTGATAATAAAGCCTTTAAAATCATCATGGCAAGCATAAATAGTCCTTTTGCTAATTTTATCACCAATTTCAGGAAAAAGAGAACAACACTGACCAAAAGCATAATCATACCCTTCACTGGCTTGAGCAATAGCATGTCCCCTAAACGGATAAAGAAATGAATGGTCTGAAGCACGAGGTGAATCGCTCCCTCAAGCACCTTCTTATACATCTCCTTGAAAAGGGCCTGATAGGCAGAATATCCCAACAGGAGTGCCAGAACGATATAAAAGCGCCATTCACCAGCATTCGCTTTAAAAAGGACAAAGAAAATCAGCATTGCTTGCATGCACCAGAATAAGACATCATTAATGAACACAATCCAAAGCGCTCTCTTTGCCCTTTTCAAAAATCGGTTATACGTATCAAAGGCAGCCCCAAAGCTTAAGCCCATCGCAATCATAGATAGGAGTGTCACAAATTGAGTATCCAGACTCATTTGAATAACTTGCCAAAGAACCCTTTAGCTTTCTCCCCGCCGTTCTCATCAAGATAGGTGATTTCATACACCTTCCCCTTAATAGAAACGATGCCTTTATCCACATCCAGATTCTTCATTTGGAGGTTTTGGCCTCTGACTGCCAAGTAGCCCATAACGGTCTCCAGCAGAAACTCCTCATTATCGAAGCTTTCTACTTGCTTGACGCCGGTTATATCCAAAAGCTTGCGGCCTTTCATGCTTATATCATGGTCAGGTGTGACATTTTTGCCGGTTTGGTTTGATTCAAAATATTGGCTCATCCTTATCCCCCATTATCAAACAATTTGTAAAAGTGTATGATAAGTCGGGGTGAAATAGACCAAGCTGCCTTTACTCTGAAATCCGTTCCTCGCCGATGATTGTGTACATTCCGGCAGCCTCGTCTTTTTTCGTTGTCTCCACTAATTTCTCAACCTTCGCGGTGAGAACCTTTTGACCGAAACGAATTTCCAGTGTGTCACCGACCTTTACATCGGCAGAAGCCTTCGATTCTTTTCCATTTATCTTAATACGGCCTTGATCAGCCACTTCCTTTGCGACTGAACGCCTTTTAATAATTCGTGACACCTTCAAGAATTTATCAAGCCTCATCCTTGTTTCCTCCTAACTCTTATAGCCCTTGCTTCTTCGCCTGGTCCCAAAAATGGTCCAGCTCCTCCAAGGTATATTCTGACCAGCTCTTTTTTGATTCCCTCACACTGCGTTCCACAAACTCAAAACGGTTTCGGAACTTAGTTATCGTTCCGTGCAACGCAAGCTCAGGATCAATCCTCACAAGTCTCGCTACGTTTACACATGCAAATAAGACATCTCCGAACTCATCGGCGAGCTTAGCAGTGTCACGTTCTGTCTGATTCAATTCAGTCTTGAATTCTTCCAGCTCCTCAAGCACCTTATCCCAAGCGGGCGAGACATCATTCCAATCGAAACCTACCTTGGCCGCACGCTTTTGAACCTCTTCTGCCTGCATAAGCTTCGGAAGGCTTTCATTCACATCCTTAAGCAAGGATTCCTCCTCACCCTTCTCCATTCTTTTGACCTGCTGCCATGTCTTCTCCACATCCTCGGGAGAATTTGCGATTGCCTCTCCAAAGACATGAGGATGTCTTCTGACCATCTTCTCAGAGATGGACTCAATGACATCATCAATAGAGAAATATCCATCATCCTCCCCGATCTTTGCATGGAGCATCACCTGAAGAAGGACATCTCCAAGCTCCTCTATGATATTATCAATATCATCTTGGTCAATGGCATTGATTAGCTCATAGGCCTCCTCAATTAAAAATCTCTTCAAGGTAATATGCGTTTGGGCACGGTCCCATGGGCAGCCATCCGGAGCCCGCAGCTGATCAATGATTTCCCGCAGCTTCCAGAACTCCTTATACTGCTGCTTTGGATTGGTGAGCGGCGACACATAAACCGAGGTCAAATTGCTAAGCTCCATTTCCCGATCCAATTCATAGAGCGGCAGCCACTTCACTTGTTCAGAGCTCATGCCAGCCCCTGTCACAAGGCATACTTGATGATCATCCGGATAACGCTCCATAAGTGTAAGCTTCACCTCGGAAGCAATAAATGCATCGTACACCTGGCTGATGATCATATGCTGGCGCGTATTCAGGTCAATCACCGAAAGGCTTGTACCATCAAGGAACTGGAAGCCCTCAACCGGGTCAACCTTGATTGCCGTGAACATCGGATCAAGAAAGCTCTGTCCTCCTTTGACCACGACATCAATCCCCCGCTCACTCCCTTGTTCAAGAAGGAGCTGAACGGTCTTTTCCGCGATTAGCGGATGACCCGGAACGCCATAGACGATGTCTTCCGATAAGGCCTTTTGAAACAAGGTCTCTGCAATCTCCTCATAAACATCTTCAAACCGGTCATATTTTTCATATATGGCATCAAAACTCGAAATAGAAAGGCCTTCTGCGGAAAGCTCCTTCAATACCGGATGCTCCATTGTTCGTGCATATAATAATGATGTATTCTTTAACAATCGGTAAATTCCTAACGGCAGCTGTTCTAACTCTCCCGCTCCTAAACCAATAACAGTGATATGATGACTCATTAGATTTATGCTCCTAACTTAATTATTCTCACGCGGCAATAGCCGGACCAGCCGATCTCCGAAAGGAATCAACTGGAGCTCCTCATGGCTGAATACCTTCATTTTAACCAAAACAGGGAGATAAACTACCACTCCAAGCAGAACAGAGCTCAAAGCATGGATGGATGAAAGCCCTCTTGACTCCAGATACCCTTCAAAGATGGCAGAAAAGAGCGAAGTATATCCTATCAGTACTCCAAACATTGCGAGTGCGGCCATCGCTATTGCTCCCAGCTGACGTAAATTCATAATCCTAAAAGACAGCTCCCTGCTGAGAAGAATGAGAAGAGCAAACGCTCCAAAGGCTGTTGCCAGCAAACTAGACCAAGCTGCTCCAGTAATGGCGCCATCTGAAATAAACAGCGGGTTCAAAACCGCCTTCACAGCAACAGACAGACATATTACTATAACAGAGGCTTTAATGCGCCCTAATGTCTGCAGGATGGTTGCAGAGGTAATGGCAACTGAGGCAAACACAATCATTAACGCGATGATGGTCAGTGCAGCCTTTCCTTGGTCATCCTTAAACAGCATGACATTCACGGAGCTCAATATGGCTGAAAGTCCAATAGCAGCAGCAAGCCCTATCATAACACTAACCTTGATGGTCAGCCGGCACATGCTCTTCAGTGCATCATAGGAATGTTTTCTTTTCAAGGATGATAGAACCGGCACCATCGATAAAGCCATAGAAGTCGAAATCACCAGGCCAACTTGGACCAATGGCTGACCTCTATCATATGTACCTTTCATCACTTTAGCATCTTGCGGGAGAATTCCCTGGTCCACGAGCGCGGCGTACAGCTGGAAGGAATCTATGAGCTGTAATAGCAGGATATACATATTACTTAAACAAAACGCCAGCCCCTGAAACAAAAGAATTTTCCCAGATTGAATAAACACCTCATAGGATGGCCATCGCAGCGGGAAGTGCTCGTCTCGATCCTTCATGACAAAAAACAATAGGATGGCGGCTGCAGCCATTCCCCCATAAATCGACCCCTTCATAGCCTCTTCACCGACTGCATAAAGGGAGGCCCCTTTCTCCATTAAGATGAATGAGCCAACCAATATGACTAATACTCGAACAATTTGTTCTATCGTCTGGGAGAAAGCCGTCGGCAGCATATATCCGCTCGACTGATAGCTTCCTCTCACACAGGAGATCAAGGGGAGCAGCAGCATCGAGAAAGCAACAACCTGAATCAATGGGACAAGCTTTACATCATTCATGAGATGGGCAATCCCTTCAGCTCCCGTATAGAGCAGTAAAAACCCGAGGATTCCAAATAAAGATACCCAAAGGAGAGAAGCGGTCATAAGTTCCTTTCGTCTTCTTCCTTCCTGCGTAGCCATCATGCTCGAGATGCCGGCAGGGAACCCATATGTTGCAAGCACAACCAAAATGCCGTAGATTGGGTAGACCTGCTGGTAAATATAAAAACCCTCATCACCCGCTATATTTTGAAAGGGAACACGATAAACCGCGCTCAATACTTTCACAAAAATGGCTGCGGCCGCAAGTATAGCAGCCCCTCGCGCAATCGTGCGGGATGCGCCATATTCCCTATCCATCAAACGTACACCTCTTTAATCTGTTTCATGTATTATATCATATACACCAAAGCCTTTATGTCCCCATAAAAAAGGGGCAATCAAAAGATCCATCCATTGAAACGGATCTTTTGATTGCCCATCATACAATAATTATTATTGTTCCATTTGCTTAGCAAGGAAGCTTGCAGCTGTTTCAATCGCTTTTAATTCGATTTCGCCAACAGTAGCTTCTTTAGCAAAAATGACAACGGCCCCGATTGGATCGCCGTTTGCAACGATTGGAGCAACTGTGTAGGAAGCCACGTCTTCATCTGTACCATCTACCAAGGAAACAGTTCCTTTTTGAGTGATAAGTACAGAGTTGCGGTCTTCCATGATTTTTTCGACAGAATCACTGATTGCCTTATTCAAGAATTCTTTCTTAGAACCCCCCGCAACGGCGATATATGTATCACGATCACAGATTAACACAGGATTACCAAGGCTATCATATAGAGCTTCTGCATATTCTTTAGAGAAATCTCCAAGCTCACTGATTGGAGAATATTTTTTAAGGATTACCTCTCCGTCTCTATCCACAAAAATCTCTAATGGATCTCCCTCACGGATTCTCAGAGTTCTGCGAATTTCTTTAGGAATTACAACGCGTCCTAGATCATCAATGCGACGAACAATACCTGTTGCTTTCATTCTATGTTGCCTCTCTTTCATCGGGTTTGATTTTGCGACATGTCCTGCTGCCAATTGACGATAATGCCGCCGATACTTGAACTTAGTATTTTTCTAATGGTAACTTCTATACACGAAGAAAATTATTTCTTTCTTCCCCGGGGGTTTCTCTTGTAAAGCATTTAAAGGTAAAGACGAAAGGCGCCTTATTCCGCCTTTACCTTTTTATTTTTCTCGAGCTCGGAAACCAGCTCAAAGGCAGCATTGAGCCAGTCCTCTACTGGAACTTTCTTTACATATAGAACCATCTTCAAGCAATTGGCTTCCATACCCAAGCCAACCATGCGGCCATACTTAGAGGCAGCCTTAAACAATAAATGTCCGTCTATCTCTTTGCTTGATTTTTCGGAGGTGAGTATGGTTACTTCGTCTTTCACTTGCTTAATCAATTCGACACCAGCTCGTATTGCATGAATTTTCATTTCTGCAATCTTAAAGAGATAAGTAACTTCTACTGGAAATTCACCAAAACGGTCAATCATTTCATCGCGGAGTTCATCTAACTCCTCTTCTGCTGAGACCGCTCTGAAACGTTTGTACATTTCAATTTTCTGATTTCCATCAGCTATATAGGAATCCGGAATATAAGCATCAACTTCAAGATCAATCTCAATTGGATTACGGTTCTCTTTATTTATATCCCCTTTACGTTCCTGTATTGCTTCTGCAAGCATCTGGGAATAAAGATCAAATCCAACAGAGTCGATAAAGCCATGCTGCTCCGCTCCCAATAAATTACCAGCACCTCGAATGGTCAAATCCCTCATAGCTATTTTAAAGCCTGAACCCAACTCTGTAAATTCCTTTATTGCCTGCAAGCGTTTCTCAGCTACTTCTGTAAGCACCTTGTCCTGTCTGTAAGTAAAATAAGCATAGGCGACACGATTGGATCTTCCAACCCTTCCCCGCAGTTGATATAACTGGGATAAGCCCATTCTATCAGCATCATAAACAATAAGCGTATTCACATTGGGAATGTCTACACCTGTCTCAATGATGGTAGTACTTACCAACACATCTGCCTCCCCCTCAAGGAAGCTATACATGACAGATTCAAGCTCACTTTCAGTCATTTTCCCATGGGCAACGACGATGCGGGCATCAGGAACGAGCATGGCAAGCTCCTCCGCTTTCCGCTCGATGTCTTCTACTCGATTGTATAAATAATATACTTGGCCGCCGCGCGCCAGCTCACGCTCAATTGCCTCACGTGCGAGCAGCGCATTGTATTCCATGACATATGTCTGGACAGGGAACCGGTTTTCCGGAGGAGTCTCGATGACTGATAGGTCCCGCACACCAAGCATGGACATATGCAAGGTTCTTGGAATTGGCGTGGCCGTTAAAGTTAACACATCCACATTTGTCTTCAGCCTCTTAATCTTCTCCTTATGAGTAACGCCGAAGCGCTGCTCCTCATCGACCACCAATAACCCAAGATCATGGTATATGATATCCTTCGAAAGGAGACGATGAGTGCCGACCACAACATCAACGGTTCCGTTCTTCAGACCCTTGATCGTCTCGTTTTGCTCTTTCCTAGTGCGGAAACGGCTCAATAAACCTATATTAATCGGGAAATCCTGAAATCTCTCGCGCATGGTCTCATAATGCTGCTGGGCAAGAATAGTCGTTGGCACGAGGAAAGCGACCTGTTTGCCATCAGCGATTGCCTTAAAGACGGCTCGGATGGCGACCTCGGTCTTCCCATAGCCCACATCTCCGCAAAGAAGGCGGTCCATAGGTCTCTCCCGCTCCATATCCCTCTTGATTTCTAAAATAGAGCGCAGCTGGTCCTCTGTCTCCTTGTATTGGAAGGATGCCTCAAATTCCCGCTGCATCTCACCATCTGGCATGAATCCGTAGCCTTTAGCCGTCTCCCTTTCGGCGTACAGCTTAATCAGATCATCCGCGATATCCTGAACTGTGGATTGAACCTTACTCTTAACGCGCTTCCACTCGGCTCCCCCGAGCTTATACATTTTCGGCTCTTTTCCTTCCGAGCCTACATATTTTTGAATGAGCTCGATTTGGTCGACTGGTACATAAAGCTTGTCATTCCCCTGATAGCGGATATGCAAGTAATCCTTATGAATGCCATTGATGACCAATGTTTCAATGCCAAGAAATTTCCCGATTCCATGATTGACATGAACGACATAATCGCCCGGCTTCAGCTCCGAGTAATTCTTGATGCGCTCTGCATTGGACATCTTCTGCCTTCTTACGGCTTTTCGAGTACGCTTATTAAACAGCTCTTTTTCTGTGACAAAAGCAATTTTCTGAAGCGGCAGCTCAAAACCTGTCTGCAATTGGCCCTCCATGATTTGAATGGATCCACCCTTAATACCATCCTTCTCATGGACAATATCCACCTGCATCTCATAGTCTTCCATTATGCGCTCTATCCGCTTAACTCGCTCTGGATCAGTTCCCATCAAAATAACGGTATACTTGCCCTTTTTCCATCTATCAACCTCTGCCTTCAAGACATTCATCTGGCCATGGAAGTCCTGCATAGGCTTACAGGATATATTAACGATATTCTGCGGGCTCGTATGGACCGCATGACGCAAGAAGAGCGATAAATAGACGGACGGATGCCTATGTGTACTCATTAGCGAGGATAAAGAGTGAGAAAGCTTAATATCATGAATGATTTTCCCGTCAGCAATCAAGGATGTATAATATTCGGCCTCCTCCTTATCCAGCTGACTGCCCATCTCCTGTATCCTTGATACCTCATCAAAAATCAGCACGCTTGATTCAGGTATGTAGTCTATCAAACTAGCCGGACGTTCATAGGCAAGTGACAGATATTGAGCAATATGCTCAAAGGTCTCGCCATTTCTGAGCATGCTAATCTCATGCTCGATTTGCGTGAGCATTCTCTCTTTCGCCTGCTTATCCTTGATTTTCTTCAATGACTGCTCTAACCCCTCCTCAAGGAGCTCGGCAATCTTGAATAATCCAGCCTTGCTTACGATGGTTTCTGTTACAGGGCTTAATGTGGCCTCTTTCACTTTCTCCAAGGAACGCTGGTCCTCAACGGAGAATGTCCGAATCGAATCTACCTCCGTATCAAAAAGCTCAATCCGAAGCGGATTCTCCTCTGTAAGCGGATAAATATCGATGATGCCCCCCCTTAGAGAGAATTCTCCTGGGGCGGTAACCATATCCGCTCTTGTATAGCCAATCGCCACAAGTTTGGATAATACCTTATCAATCTCAATGTCATCGCCAACTTTAAACACTAATTGGCTTTCTGCCCACACCTCTGCTGGCGGGAGCAATTTCTTAATTCCTGAGATTGGTGCAATAATGATTCCCTCCCTTGGACCGCTTGACAGATAGTTCAACGTCTCAATCCGCTGTGTCCGAAGCTCTGGGCTAGCTATGCTCAGTTCTGCCGCAATTAATTCATTGGCCGGGAACAGGAAAATCTTATCCTTCTCTAGAATCGAGGTCAGATCCTCATAGATTTTTTGGGCATTCAAAAGATTAGGCGTCACGATTAACAGCGGCCTATTCGTTTGTTCATATAATCCTGCCATGAATAAGGAGCGGGCAGAACCCGATAGCCCGGCAAGCATTTGCTCTTTCAACCCAGCAATGATTCCCTCCTGTATAGAAGTGATGTCTTTATTTGTCGATAAAAGCTGTTGTAGTCTTTTCAATGTATCTGTCCTCCCTTCAACTGTCTCTATATTGATATATTAATAGACGAAATAAGTCCTATTTAGAAAACAGAAAAACGCTTTGGAGTAGCGCGTCCAAAGCAAGTCCCTGTCTTATTGGATTAGGTAATCAAGCAAATGGTAATCCGGCTGCTGCTCCAGAGATTCCTGACATGACTCACAGATAGACCGGATTTGAATGACCCCATTATCATCATAGTAAATAATCTCTTCTCTTTCCTCAGCTGTAAGCAGCTCAAGGACCGCTTGATACTGTTCCTTATGCCGTTCCTCAAGATTGCCTAAGACATGTCCGCAATGCCTGCAGTAATAGTTAAGCGCCATACTGTACCTCCGCATCCTCTATACCGTTAGTATTTACGTTCATGCCTCATTCTATTCAATCCAGCTTTAAAGGCGTACAATTACCCATTGTATTTATTCATGACCTTTAGGAAAGGCTCTTTCAGCCACTGTTCGCAGGCCTCTACAGTCTTCTTGACCGCTTCATCCATAACCACCTGCTCCTCTTTCCCAAAGTTCGTCAATACATAATCCGGAACCGGTATTCTTCCCTCAGGGCGGCCTATACCCACACGGATTCGGTTAAACCCATCCCCGCCAAGATGCTGGATGGCTGACTTCATACCATTATGCCCGCCAGCGCTGCCCTTCTGCCTCAGGCGCACCTTCCCTCTTGGCAAATCAAGATCATCATAAATGATGGCCATATCTTCAAGGCCAATTTTGTAAAAATTCGCAAGAGGTGCGATTGACTCACCAGAGAGGTTCATATAGGTTAGCGGCTTAAGCAATATCACTTTCTCACCCGCTACAGTACCTACGCCATAAAGGCCGTTATACTTGCTTTGATTCAGCTTGATGTTCCATTGCTCAGCCAAAGCATCAATAATAATAAAGCCGATGTTATGACGAGTTTTTTCATATTTTGCCCCTGGATTCCCAAGACCGACGATTAATTTCATATATGACACTTCCTTGTAGATTAAAACCTTTTCATTACCTCTTCATATTTTATACTTTTTACGGCTTTAAGCAAAATAAAGTTCAATCATTTGAGGGCTATTCCGGTTATTTTCTATTCATATGTGCATTTGCGGATGGTTTGACCATATATTTTTCACGAAAGGGCAGACGGCTGCACAGGGACTTCCCTTCCTTAGGTTACCCCTATCTATCGCGAAAAAAATACATGCCTTGATGACTTTTTCAACAAATAAGCAAGCAGGTTAAAAAGGGCTGCCGGACCTTTCGCCCAACAACCCTAATATTGACTAAAACTAGCCGGTCTTATTCAGCTCAATTCTCTACTGGAGCTGTCTCAGTTTCTCCTGACTCCTCAGAATCACTTACCACTCTAGGCGGAAGGACAGAAGCTACAACTACATCCTCATCCTCAGTGATT
>CAJGCH010000024.1 GCA_904501845.1 uncultured Bacillaceae bacterium
AAGGAATAAAAGAGTATTTTGACCAGCCGCTATGCATAGAACTTGTACAAGGGAGGAAAAAGGAAGAGATTTTGAAGGCGCATTTTACCTCCCTTCCAATGAAAGAGGCGTTTATGGTCGGAGATCGTTCCTTTGATATCGAAGCAGCCCATGCAAATGGAATCCCGGCCATCGCTTGTCATTTTGGTTTTGCGGATGAAGAAGAGCTTGTGGGGGCAGAGTATCATATTCATTCTCTTTTGGACCTTATCGAAATGTTTCCGGAGTAACTAAAAAGGAACGCTCAATGCGTTCCTTTTTTTCATTAGGCTTATTTCTTGGGCAGCAGGTCTGAAAATGGGGTAGCAGCCCAAAGAGTCTTCAAGCGAGGAACAATCTGTTTCGCTTCATTAACTGGGTAATTGATGGCCTGCTTTTTGTATTCCATATCCTCCGTGATTTTCGTTTGAGTTTCGGTTAAATGTTCAGTCTGCGCCTTAATGGTATCTGTTTGCTGCTTAATACGGGTTACCGTTGCATTCATTTTTGTGATGACCGGTTTCGATTCCTTCATCGTTCTAACAGCGAAGATGCCAAGAAAAACGAGAGAAGCGACGATAAGTCCAACACTAATCCATACGATAATCATTCTCGGTTCCTCCTTACCACTTACGTTTCACTTATTCTATATTACCCTAAAAAAAGGGCGAAGTAACAAATAAACAAAAATGGATTACTCGGATGGATTGAGGGTATTGTTTCCATATAAGAATTTACATGGGAAGGGTGGAAGATATGGATAAGAAAGTAATTGGTGTTTACGATAATGGAGAAGATGCGGTAAAAGCAGTAAAGAAACTTCAGGATGAAGGTTATGAGCGTGATGATATTTCAGTTGTGGCTAAGGACAAGGAAGAGACGAAGAATATAACGGATAAGACAAAGGTAGATAATGGCTTGGCAGCAGGTGCAGCTACAGGAGGTGTCCTCGGCGGGCTTACTGGTTTGCTGGCAGGTATCGGGGCGCTGGCTATTCCAGGCGTCGGGCCAATCGTTGCTGCTGGACCGATTGCAGCGACATTAAGCGGTATGGCAGCTGGGATTGGTGCAGGCGGACTGGCAGGTGCCTTAGCTGGCATGGGGGTCCCTGATGAGGACGCACAAGCCTATGAAAGAGACGTCGAATCAGGCAAAATCCTCGTTCTGGTTGACCCGGAAGCCCAAAAGAAATATACGGACAGGGATACCTATGAAAGATCTGATGACCCGCTAGTGCAAGCGGAAAGAACCAGATCAGAAGCTATCAATCCAACAACAGGGGGAGACCCTAATTTACGAGGAAATACAGAATTGTAGAAGAAAGGCCGTCTTAGGCCTTTCTTTTTTGAATGCTCCAGGATATGAATTGTCATTCTATTGGCAATAGAGTAAAATGAGTAAAAAATTAACGGGGGTAACGGATGAAGTTAGTCTTGATCTTTGGTCCGCAAGCTGTCGGAAAGATGACAGTAGGACAAGAATTGGCAAAGAAGACCGGCTTGAAATTATTTCATAACCATATGACGATTGAATTGCTCGAGCCCTTGTTCGGCTTTTCTGCGGAAATGTGGAGACTCACTGATCTCTTTCGGATGGAAATTTTCAAATCTGCTGCAGTAAGTGAGATGGAAGGCCTTATATTCACCTATGTATGGGCGTTTAATCAACAAGAAGACTGGGCCTCTGTAGATAAGATCTGCAGAGTGTACGAATCTAAGGGGGCAGATATTTATTTCATTGAGCTCGAAGCGGAACTCGATAAAAGGCTGCAAAGAAATAAAAGCCCGAACAGGCTTGAGCATAAGCCGACGAAAAGAGATGTTATGGCATCTGAAGCGGAATTAATTAATTCCATGCAAACCTATCGTTTGAACTCATATGAAGGGGAAATCGAGAGGGAGAACTACATAAAGATTGATAATACGGACTTATGTGCAGGGGAGGTTGCTGAAATAATCCGGGAAAAATTTCAACTGTGAGCGCTGCCTATAGGGAGCAGCTCTTTTTTTGCATGAAAAAACGGAACAAACTATTCAATAGCTTGTTCCGTCTTGATAATGAAATAAGAAATAAGATGGGTTAAATCTTTCTGAAGTGCGTGCATGTAAACTGCCGCGGTTATCTATTCCACTTGGACGTTTTACTTAAACGATGTAAGCCCTACCTCTCTTACATCCTTACGGCTCCGAAGCCGATCCAGTGTGAATAAGTGTTCCGAATAAAAAACATTTTTGTAGAATGCCATATATGTTTACATCGCCATTCGTATGTCACTTTTATTACATTAATCTTCCTAAGTATATACTACCAATATCATCCTGTCAAATTTTCGGATTCAGCGTCCATTTTATTAGATAACCACGTGTACTCACTTATCTGCTTTACAGGTAATATACCCTGTATTTTTTATTGAAAACCACCAGCCATTGAACCTAATTTAGGGAATTGTCATAAAGTATTGGGAAGATGTGAGGGGGAAGGAATATGTATTATGACTATTCGCGAGACCAGCAAAAAGCAGTTAATCAGTTAATCAAGCAGATAAAGAGTGCGATTGACGGGGAGTACAGTGCCATTAAATGTTATGAAAAACTCGCAAGAATGGCACCGACAGACGAGGAAAAAGAACGAATTCTAGAAATTAGAAATGACGAAATTAAGCATTTTACTGAACTGGTGAAGCTTTACTCGGGAATTTTTGGCCGTGATCCAAAGCCCGAGCTGATTGAGGAATGTCCGGATGATTATGAGCTAGGTCTTGAGGCAGCCTTGATCGATGAACAAAATACGGTTGATACCTATCTGACGGTTGCGGATCATACAATGAACACGGCAGTGAAGCAATTTTTCACACGGGCAGCGAAGGATGAGCAGCAGCATGCTGTATGGTTTCTGTATTTATGGATCAAGAATAAATGATAAGAAAAATGAAGGCGGGCTAAAAACCAGGTTTAGGCACCGAATGGGGATGCGCCCGCCTGAAATTGGTGTTTTTCTCTATATATGGCATAAGCAGCTAGCCTTTTGGGAATAAGGAATAAGAACCTAATTTATAGGAGGCTGAAAAATGCGGGCTGTTACGTATCAAGGAGCAAAAGATATTCAAGTAAAAGAAGTTGAAGATCCGAAGCTGCAAAAGAATGATGATATTATCGTCAAAATCACTTCTACGGCGATTTGCGGATCAGATTTGCATATTTATCAAGGAAATATGCCAATCAGCAAGGATTATGTAATCGGTCATGAACCAATGGGCATTGTGGAGGAAGTAGGACCAGAAGTCACAAAGGTAAAAAAGGGCGACAGAGTCGTCATTCCGTTTAATGTTTCATGCGGACAATGCTTCTATTGCCAACATGAAATGGAAAGCCAATGTGATCACTCTGAATCAAATCCTCACCAGGATACAGGCGGATATTTCGGTTATACGGAGCGATATGGAAATCATCCTGGAGGACAAGCTGAATATTTACGTGTGCCATTTGCCAATTTTATGCCGTTTGTCATACCGGAATCTTCCGAGCTTGAAGATGAACAGGTCTTATTCATGTCAGACGTGCTGCCGACGGCTTTATGGAGTGTCGAGCATGCTGGCGTTAAGCCTGATGATACGGTCGTTGTCCTTGGATGCGGTCCGATTGGATTGATGACCCAGAAATTCGCCTGGCTTGCTGGAGCTAAACGAGTAATCGCCGTTGACTATTTGGATTATCGCTTGAAACAAGCAGAAAAAATCAATAAGGTGGAAACCGTCAATTTGATGGATTACAATGACACTGGCAGCTATATTAAAGATTTAACAAATGGCGGTGCGGATGCAGTCATTGATTGTGTCGGAATGGACGGAAAGAAGTCAGCCATTGAAAAGATTGAACAAAAGTTAATGCTTCAAGGGGGAACCTTGAGTGCGATTAAAATCGCGACAGATGCTGTTCGAAAATTCGGTACCGTGCAGCTGACCGGTGTATACGGGATGACATATAATATGTTCCCTCTTGAGAAGTTCTTCTCTCGTAATATCACAATTAAAACAGGACAAGCTCCTGTCATCCACTATATGCCGCGTCTATATAAGATGATTGAAGAAGGGAAGATTGACCCGACAGAGATTATCACACATAAGATGCCGCTTACAGAAGCCGCTAAAGCCTATTCCTTGTTCAATGAGCATGAGGATGATTGCACGAAAGTCATATTAAAGCCATAAACAAAACAAAAGACCCTGCAGCGACTCGCTGCAGGGTCTTCATAATTAGAATACCTTCGTTGTCCATGTTTCACAGTTCCATACATCAGTAGCGATATCCTGATAGAATTCAGGCTCATGGCTGATGAGGAGGATGCTTCCCTTGAAGGCCTTTAATGCACGTTTTAATTCTTCTTTAGCATCAACATCAAGATGGTTAGTCGGCTCATCGAGTACAAGCAGATTATTTTCACGATTGATGAGCTTGCAAAGCCTTACCTTCGCTTTTTCACCGCCGCTTAAAACATCTACCCTGCTCTCGATATGCTTTGTCGTCAGGCCGCATTTCGCAAGGGCTGCGCGGATTTCAGCTTGGTTATAAGAAGGGAACTCCTGCCAAATTTCCTCTATACATGTATTGGTAGATGGATTTTTGACTTCCTGTTCAAAATAGCCGATGTAGAGATGCTCCCCAAGTTCAACCTGGCCAGAAATTGGCTTCAGTTCACCGAGAATGCTGCGAAGAAGGGTCGTTTTTCCGATTCCGTTGGCTCCTGTGAAGGCCACCTTCTGACCGCGTTCCATTCGAAGATTAAGCGGTCTTGATAATGGCTCATTATAGCCAATGACTAAATCCTTAGTCTCAAAAATAAGCTTGCCGGATGTGCGGGCTTCGCGGAAATGGAATTCTGGTTTTGGCCGTTCCTTTGCTAGCTCTATGACATCCATCTTATCAAGCTTTTTCTGACGGGACATGGCCATATTACGGGTGGAAACACGTGCCTTGTTACGGGCCACGAAATCCTTCAGATCAGCGATTTCTTGCTGCTGGCGTTTATAGGCTGCCTCAAGCTGCTGTTTTTTCACCTCATATACTTTCATGAAGTCATCATAGTTTCCGACATAGCGTGTCAGCTCTTGGTTTTCCATATGGTAGACAAGATTGATAACACTATTGAGGAATGGGATATCATGTGAGATGAGAATGAATGCATTCTCGTAATTTTGTAAATAGCGTTTCAACCATTCGATGTGCTGCTCATCCAAATAGTTAGTCGGCTCATCCAATAGGAGGATATCAGGTTTCTCTAAAAGCAGCTTAGCGAGAAGTACCTTCGTTCTTTGTCCTCCGCTCAGGTCTTGTACATCACGTTCAAGCCCGATTTCATCAAGACCGAGGCCGCGCGCAATTTCTTCTACCTTTGCGTCAATGACATAGAAGTCATTATTGGTCAGAATATCTTGAAGTACGCCTGATTCCTCAAGCAGCGCTTCTAATTCCTCAGGGGATGCATCGCCCATTTTAGCGAAGATTTCGTTCATCTCTTGCTCGATATCGAATAAATATTGGAATGCTGTCTTTAATACGTCGCGTATGGTCATGCCTTTTTCGAGAACGGCATGCTGATCAAGGTAGCCGGTACGGACTTTCTTGTTCCATTCAACCTTTCCTTCATCAGGCTCCAACTGGCCGGTAACAATATTCATGAAGGTGGATTTGCCTTCGCCGTTTGCTCCAACGAGACCGATATGTTCCCCTTTTAACAGACGAAACGATACATCGTTGAAGATGGCACGATCGCCAAATCCATGACTTAGATTCTTGACTGATAATATCATGTCCATTCTCCTGACTCTTGTTTGTAATTAATGGTTCATCTCGCATTTAATAGTACAATATTTATGCGAAAATGCCTAGATTAACATATTCATTTCCATTGTTGAGAGAGATTGGTTATGTATGAGTATTCAGATGTTTACGAACAGTTGAAATAGTTGTATGATATACAATGCACCAAAACCCTGGAAAGGAATGAAAAGGATGAAACACAAATTTCTACTTAGTATCATGATGGCCTTTACACTCATTCTTGTTGTCGGCTGTTCTTCTTCATCTGAGGAATCATCCGATGAAAAGAGCTCAAATGATTCAGCCCAATCAACAGAGGATGTAAAAAGCGAGATGCTTGATTTCTATCTCTCATTAGCCAATACAATCAATGCGAATGATGGAGCATTGAATACATATGAACTATCTGAAGAACCAGATAAGCTAACAGATGAAGATAGAGATGCTGCTTCTGAATCTGCAAAGGCAACTGGCGAAGCGCTTGGTGCGTTAGAAGTTCCTGAGGGATTGAGTGACTATAAGAACAATCTGAATGTAGCAATTGAAGCAATCCAAACGTCTTACAGCAAGAAAGCGGAAATTCTTGCTGACAATTCTTCCGAAACAATGGATGAAGCTAATGAATCATTTAACCTAGGTTCTAAAATGATCAATGATTTCCTTGTTGAGCTTGATCTTTCTGAAGTTAATCTAAATGCCGAGGTAAATTCCTGAGCATAAGAAAACGGCCCGCTATTCAGGTTATCTGAATAGCGGGCCGTTTATTATTTCCTGGCTCGAGCCTTTGCTCGCTCATCAGCGGCTTTTGCTCTCTCCTGTGCCACGAGGTCATCGTGATCAGCAAGCGCCTCTGAGAATTCTACATCGATTCCATCTGACAGACCTTGCATGTCATCTGTCAGCCTTCGGGATTTAGCGTGAACTAAGTTGTGATTATACCTGCCCATTGCAAGTTCCCTCCTCTAAGAAGAATGTTCTCAAAGGATAGTATGTGCAATTGGACGCCCGTTAGCCTCATAAGTTCCAGGGAATTTACGGACGAACGCCTTTAGGACCGCTGAAACCGCCGGCACGGTCGGCGCGTTTGAATTCACGCTGGTACATCACTTCTTGTGTAGTCGTTAATGATTTCCTCATGTTTTCGCGTTTCTTCTTGTCCATTTCTCTTCCTCCTTGACTTAATCTCACCCCTATATTTTCCAAAAGTAACCCAAACTAAACATAAACTGTTCCTTTGATATTTCTTTCGATAGGAAGAATGAATCACAATATGCTACATTAAAGGAGGAGGTGAAGAAGGATGCCGATTATCTCAAAGATCGAGCAGCAAAAGAGAAATAAAAACCGCTTCAATATTTACTTATCTGATGAGGGAAAAGCAGAGGAATATGGTTTCAGTGTGGATGAAGACCTCCTCGTCCGCATGCGGCTTTCTAAAGGCATGGAGGTTGATCAGCTTGCCATAATGGAAATCCAATATCGCGACCATGTTCAAAAGGCCTTCCAATCGGCTGTTAATTACCTGTCTTACCGCATGAGGTCAGAGAGTGAGATTGTCGCTTACCTGACGGAGAAAGAATGGGAAGAAGCCGTAATTGATGAAGCCATGCATAAATTGCGTGAATATAAATATGTCAATGATGAGGAATATGCCAAAGCCTATGTCAGAACCCAAATGAATGTCTCCAAGAAGGGACCGGCCCTTATTAAAAGGGAATTAAGCGAAAAGGGTATTTCAGCCCAGATGCAGGAAGATGCTCTCGAGCAATATACGGCAGAGCTTCAGCGGGAGAATGCAGAGGCTCTGGCAGAAAAGTCATTGAAAAAAAGCAAAGGCTCCCATAAAGAAGCCAAGCAAAAAGCTGTGCTGTTTTTGACCCGCAAAGGCTTTAGCATGGGGCTGGCGGCTGCCGTTGCGGACGAGCTTGCGGCAGAGGATGAAGATGGTGAATGGAATAGCCTTGTACAGATGGGACAGAAGTTTCACCGAAAGTATTCAAGTCTTGATGACAGGCAATATGGCCAGAAGATGAAAACAGCCCTATTCCGTAAAGGGTTTCAGATGGATTTAATCAATAAGTTTGTTGAGTTAGGAAAAGAGAGAATAGACAATCAAGAATACGAACTTTGAGAGGGGCATTAAGGGATGGATGAAAAGAAATTTAGTCAAATGACGGAGCATGAATTGAGACAGGCAATTGCAGACTTAAATGAAAAGGCAAGGAAAGCGGAACAGCTTGGAATGGTCAATGAATTTGCCGTTCATAAGCGCAGGGCGGTGATGGCGAAGGCTTATTCACTTGACCCGAAAGAGTTTAAGCCGGGAGAAATCTACGGGATTGATGGTGCTCCGGGTGAGTATTTTAAGGTTGAGTATCTGAAGGGCGTCTTTGCCTGGGGATTCCGCTTAAGCAAAGGGGAAGAAGAAGGACTGCCGATTTCCTTACTGCAAAAACTGAAATAAACGATGCTGACCCAAATAAATATATTTGAAAAAACCGCCCATTAAAGAAGGGCGGTTTTCATTTGGCGTTTATTCCTCATCCCGATGGCTTGATGCATGCATGCGCTCCTGTGGATGAGTATTTGTTGAGCCATCTGCGCGCTTAGAAGCATATTTTGATTTGGCGCGAGGCGCTTCAGCTCTGAATTTATTGTCATGTTGATAAGGGAATCCGGTTTCTTTATTTCTCATCATGTATCATGCCTTTCTTCTTGTAGTCCCTATTAGTATGGGGAGCGAAAGGTGAAATAGGCATGCGAATATTTCCCATCATCCAGTAATGACATTTAATTTCTTTTGCAGCTTTTCCTCAGTAAATACCCAACCGGTAAACGAATTCAAGATATTTAATTGATCGTCTAAGTGAACGATGGCCACGAAAGGATAGCGCCCTTTGCTCCGATAGCGGAGGTCAATGAACCGGACCGTGAACATTTCCTGCTCATAGCTGATTTCCCACCGGTAGACAGGAGAGAAGGAGACGAATGCCGATAGGTTCACATCCTTTAATGCTGCATCAAGAACAGGACTGTCAGGCAATGGATGCCGGTCAAATGTGTCCAATAGGAGGATTTCCCTATTTTCGGCGATGGCGACATAATATTTATCACCTGTCGTGACAGCAATCTTCCATTTGTGATAGCGCATGGTTGGTGATAGGATAATTCGTCTTGCATCAGGGATTTTTTCTCGAACGAGTGCTTTGATGGACCTGTGTTCGAGAATTCTTGCAAGATAATAACCGATTAAAATGATATATACCATGATAAATGTCGGGCCTGGAGGAAGGCCAAAAGCCCATAATATTAAACCGGCAATATGAATACCGAAGATAAAGGGATCAAATGTGTTGATAATGCCTAGCGCGACCCATCGCGAGGATAGCGGTCTAATGGCCTGGGTTCCGTAAGCATTAAATATATCGACAAATACATGAAGGAACACGGCCAAGAAGGTCCAGAGCCAGGTATGCAGAACATTCGCCTCCGGCAAGATAAGCGAGGCTGCGGCGGTTATTAAAATTGGCCACATTAAGACAAAGGGAATGGAATGGGTCATTCCCCGATGGTTCCTTATATAAACAGCATTATTGCGGAATTTCAGAACTGTGTCGATATCAGGTGCTTGTGAGCCAAGCACGGTACCAATCATTACGGCAGTCGCGGTATATGAGCTATGTGCCACGACAGGATCTAATGTGGCGAGCCCGCCAAGTGCAATGCCCATAACAAGATGTGTACCGGTATCCATAAGAAGTCCTCCTTTGCCGCTAACAGACTATGATGAAAGGTTATATGTCTATACTATCCATAATTTAATTACTTTCCATACCGAAATGGATGATTTACAATGAAGAAATTAACCTTACTTAGTATAGTTCTAATATGTTTATATTCCCTTTTTACCTGAATATTTAACATAACCAGGAGGAAACGTGAAGAAGTTAGCCAGTAATAATATTGAGCAATTCAGAGAAGATTTGGTAAATTGGTTTATTAAAGAACAACGTCAACTCCCATGGCGACTGAATAAAGATCCTTACAGGGTCTGGGTATCGGAAATCATGCTGCAGCAAACGCGCGTGGACACGGTTATTCCTTACTACGAACGATTTATGGAGTGGTTCCCGACAATTGAGGATTTTGCAGAGGCTGATGAGGAAAGGATCCTCAAGGCTTGGGAGGGCCTTGGCTACTATTCAAGGGTGCGGAATCTCCATAGCGCGGTTAAAGAAGTAAAAGAAAGCTATGGCGGAGTCGTTCCGAATACACCTGAAGAGATTAGCCGCCTAAAGGGTGTCGGTCCATACACGGCAGGTGCGATTTTAAGTATAGCATATGGACTTCCCGAGCCTGCTGTAGATGGGAATGTCATGAGGGTACTTTCACGTATATTAGAAATTTATGATGATATCGCGAAACCTGCCACAAGGAAAATTTTTGAGCAGGCGGTCCGGGAATTAATTGACCATGCACATACGTCAGAATTTAATCAGGCTTTAATGGAACTGGGTGCGTTGGTATGCACGCCGACAAAACCGTCATGTCTGCTTTGCCCGGTAAGTGAGCATTGCCAGGCATTTGAAAAAGGATTGCAGCAAGAGCTGCCAGTAAAGACGAAAGCTAAGAAGACAAAGACTGTGCACTTGAGTGCGGTTGTCGTAATTGACGGCACCGGAAGAATGGTGATTCAAAAAAGACCTTCATCCGGGCTGCTCGCCGGTTTATGGGAATTCCCTAACTATGAAGTAAACAGTATGGACGAACTTAAGCAGGTGATGGCAAAGGAAAATCATATTGTTGTGAAAGACCTTCGGCCAATTGGACAGATTAGTCATGTCTTCTCCCATCTCGTTTGGGAAATCACTGCTTATGAAGCCAAAGTCGACAATGTAGAGCAATTCACAGAGACGAACCGAAAAATTGCCTTTGTAAGGGATGAGGATTTCCAGCAATATGCCCTGCCTGTATCCCATCAAAAAATTTATGAAGCTCACTTAATGAATGAGAAACAGTGACGGAACTCCGTCACTGTTTTTTTCAGTCATAGGAGATACGTGTGCCATGAGTCCAATCAGCCTCATAGCGAGTTAATCCGCCGCGCCGTTCAATTTCTTCAATAATTTCACGTTGAATCGTATGACCCTCGATATTTAAATAAGGCATAATCTGCATGAGGGAATGATGAAAATACTCAAGCTCCGAGTCCTTCCACTCTTCCTTTTTGATCATTGACAGCTCTGTCATATCTCTTCCTACATACATATAGTCAGTCCTCCTTTATTGTATAGATAGTTTTCCGTAAAGCTTCTTAAATCACTCCAAAAAGTTTTGAATAACAGTCTCTGACTTGGACACATTAATATTTGTGGAGGTGATATTAATGGCTAACAACAGTTCAAAAACAAACGCTAACTTAGTGAGACAACAAAACGCACAATCTGCGGGTCAAAGCCAAGGACAATTTGGTTCTGAATTTGCATCTGAAACAGATGTGCAAAGCGTAAGAGAAGCTAACCAAAAAGCTGAAAAAAACAAAACGAAAAACTCCGGTAATTTCGGAAATCAATCTTAATTCAGGTTAAACAGGAAGCACCTGCCCTAGACTGGCAGGTGCTTCTTTTTATGTGTCGACAAAACATCTTATCAGGCAACAGAATAAGTCAAAGGTATTCCAGCGCTTATAGAGAAATATTCTTTATACGGAATTGAAGTGGGGGAATGAGATGAAAAGCTTTGAGGAATTAGTCAATGAGCAAATGCTAATTATGGATAAATTATTGAACATGCAAACAGAACTTGATCGTTATAGAGAGCTTGAAGAGGAACTGAGGAATCGAAAGAAGGAGCAAGATTTATTATCGGTACAGGATGATATCATGGAAATGAAGAAAGAGCTGAATTCTATCCAGAATTTGTTCATGCAGCTGACGGAGCGGGTCATTGAAAGCTATCAGACTAAGTCTGCCACAGAGAAAATAATACATGATTGATTTATTCTGAAAAGGGCATCTCTGTGATGTTCTTTTTTTTGCTGTTTTGTTTCGTGTTTATCCAGATGGGGAAGGAAATAATGACAAAACTTGGGCCTAGTATGCATATTCCTGGTTCACTTAGTTTTAAAATCATTCCCAAATCGTTATAATAAATAAGAAGAAAGCGGAAATGGTGTCTTATTTATACTTAAAATGGAAAAGGATATGTTGAAAGGTGAGATAAGTGCCCTGCCCAATAGGGAGAGAAAGTAGGTAATACAACGTGCGAGTACCGAGAGAAGGAGAAGAAATTCAAATACACAGCTATAAGCATAATGGACATATCCATCGAATATGGCAAGAGACGACTGTCTTGAAAGGTACGCAGTATATAGTAATTGGATGCAATGATCGTACTCTTGTCACCGAAAGCGATGGACGGACATGGCTGACGAGAGAACCGGCTATCACATATTTTCATTCGCAGTACTGGTTTAATATTATTGGCATGCTCCGTGAAGACGGGATTTATTATTACTGCAATCTGAGTTCCCCTTTTGTCTTTGATGGAGAGGCCATAAAATATATTGACTATGATTTAGATATAAAAGTTTATCCAGATATGACCTATAATTTGCTCGATGAGGATGAATATGAGCAGCATAAACGGGACATGAGTTACCCAAATGTAATTGACCATATCCTGCGTCGGAATGTCGAGAAGTTAATTGGAATGATCCGGGCAAAGAAGGGCCCCTTCGCACCGGAATTCGTTCATAACTGGTATAAGCGTTATACAACGATCAAGAATAACGAAAGATAGCCTGTTTCCATGGTGGACGGGCTTTTTCCGTGACAAGAGGAGAAATGAAAGTGGGCAGTATTAAACGGTATATGAAGTTTGTAAAACCTTATAAATGGCAAATCATTATTACGATTCTGATTGGAATCGTGAAATTCTCCATACCGTTGCTTACCCCGGCATTGCTTGGTTATATCATTGATGATGTCATTGGAGCGAATGGCCTTACAAGGGATGAGCAGCTAAGTAAGCTGTTTATGCTGATGGGATTGATGTTCTTTATCTTTGTGGTTGTCCGTCCCCCTGTCGAATATTATCGGCAATATTATGCGCAATGGACAGCGTCTAAGATTTTGTTCGATATTCGCGACAAGATGTATGGCCATATACAGAAGCTGAGCTTTAAGTATTATTCTAATGCTAAGGGCGGAGAAATCATATCCCGGGTAATCAATGATGTGGAGGAAACGAAGAATTTCGTCATCACCGGGCTGATGAATGTGTGGCTCGATCTGGTTACCATTCTCATTGCGGTCGGTATTATGATGGCTTTAGATGTTCAGCTGACGCTTGTTTCATTGTTGCTTTTGCCTCTATATGCATTCTCCATCAAATACTTCTTCGGTAAGCTGAGAAGGCTGACAAGAGACCGTTCCCAAGCCCTTGCAGAGGTTCAAGGATATCTGCATGAACGTGTGCAAGGCATGTCTGTGATCAAAAGCTTTGCGATTGAGGATCATGAGCAGAAGCAATTCAATAAAGAGAACGGTAATTTTTTAAAGAAAGCACTGACGCATACGAGCTGGAATGCTAAGTCGTTTGCGGCTGTCAATACCATCACAGATGTTGCACCGCTGATTGTCATTCTTTTTGCCGGCTATCAAGTCATTTCCGGAGATATGACGCTTGGGACAATGGTTGCTTTTTACGGATACATAGATTTGCTGTATGCACCATTGAGACGATTGATGAATTCATCGACTACATTGACCCAGTCACTAGCATCTATGGACCGGGTATTCGAATTCCTCGATGTTCCTTACGATATCGAGGACCGTCCGAATGCGTATGAATGCAAAGACGTGCAAGGGACAATCAAGTTTGAGAATGTTTCTTTTTCCTATGGGGAAGATGAGAACCTGGCTTTGAAGAATATTAATCTTGAGGTAAAGCGAGGGGAGACCGTAGCATTGGTCGGAATGAGCGGGGGCGGGAAATCCTCCTTGGTCAGCCTAATCCCGAGGTTTTATGATGTGTCGGAAGGGAGAATCCTGCTAGATGGAATCGATATCCGTAACTTTAAGGTACGTTCCTTGAGAGACAATATTGGTATGGTCATGCAGGATAGCATTCTTTTCAGTGACTCGGTTCGTGCAAACATTCTGCTTGGTAAACCCGAGGCAACTGATAAAGAGGTATATGAGGCAGCTAGTGCTGCCAACGCCCATGATTTCATCCTGCAGTTGCCGAGCGGCTATGAGACGAAAGTGGGAGAAAGAGGCGTCAAGCTCTCGGGCGGTCAGAAGCAGCGGGTCTCGATTGCTCGTGTATTCCTTAAAAATCCGCCAATCCTTGTCCTTGATGAAGCGACATCAGCTCTTGATCTTGAGAGTGAGCATTTGATTCAAGAGGCTCTGGAGAAGCTATCCAAGGATCGGACGACCTTTATCATTGCCCACCGTTTATCCACTATTACTCATGCCGATAAAATTGTCCTAATCGAGCATGGCGAAATTACTGAAATCGGTACCCATCAAGAGCTGATGGACAAGCAGGGCGCTTATTATAATCTATTTAAAATCCAGCAGCTGGACAGTTGAAGAAGAAGCTGAGCCGAAAGCTCCGTTTAAAACGGGCTTTTGGCTCAGTTTTTTTGTTGTAGGGGATTACCGTGCCTTGCCAAAAAGGTGTAAAAAACTGCATGGAACAGTTGTCTTTGGGAGTGTCAGTTCCGGTTATTGAAGAAGGAAAGAGATGATGGAGCATAGAATTTATCTATAGTAGCATTCTTACACTCTTGAAAATAAAAAAGGGGATGTACTTAATGACGCATGTTTTTTCCAAAGTTCAAGACGTACTTGAAATTTATAAAACAGCCGTTTACGAGAAAGATGTAGAAAAATTCTTATCTATGTATGCTCCTGAAATGCATATTTATGATTGCTGGGGAAAATGGGAGGTTAAGGATCTTTTTTCATGGAAGAAAAATGTGGCAGAGTGGTTTAATGGATTGAACGAAGATGGTGTATTACTTAAAGTTGATTTTCGTGACCTGGTAGTTGAGGAGGATGCAAATCTTGCAATTGTATATTGTACTGTAACATTTACTGCACACAAAGAAGAAGCTGGTGAGCAGCTTCGCCAAATGACTAACCGATTCACATATGGTTTAAAGAAGGTGAATGAATCATGGTTTATCGCTCATGAACATTCATCATTACCTATAAATATCGAAACTGGTAAAGGTATTTTTAACATGAAATAACAGCAGCAATAATCTAATAAAAAACAGGCGAAAAACCAAATCGGTTTTTCGCCTTCTGTTTTGAGCGGTCAATTGCTCTTATGCGTTATCATCATCCGGTAATTGTACGGATTTGTTTTCTTTCTTATGGTAGGAGTGAAAGCTGTTGACGAGCATTTCGAGATGCTCCAGATAGTCTCCATATTCCAGGATGGATGAGATTAAGGTAACCATATGATAGTATACAGGCGTCTCGTCAGTCGCATTAATACGAAAGCCTCTGACAACCTCGATTAATTGCTGCTTATTATATTGCTCTTCCGTTTCAGCATACAAGTATCCAGGTTTGACCTTTTCTGTAAACTTCAAATGAATATGCTCATGCTTTCTCATCAAGATGTCAAGCTGTTCCTGAACCTCAAGCTGGAAGTCTGCTGGCATTTGGTGGAACTCCACCTCAAAGCGGTGAAGCCTCTTCAGGATATCGAGCGCACGGCGATTTGTCGCAATCATATATCGGTACAGGACGAGCTTTCGAGCTTTGGGAATATTGTTTTTCTTGAAATATTGCCGTTCCTCTTGATACATATCATAAAGACGGTCGGTTTTATTTAAATTTTCCTTCAGACGTTTAATGTCTTTCTTTAAGTGAACATGCTCAGTCGTGCTGCGTGAGCCAATCCGAATCCAGCGCAGGATTTCATCAGTCGTATGATTGATTCGAGTGAACAGCTTTGTTTCATATTTAGGGGGAAGGAAAATCAAGTTCACTAGGAAGGCTGAGAGAATCCCGACTAGAATGGCAAATACTCTCCAGAAAGCGAATGTCGTAAAATCCCCCTCAGGCTGTTCCATAATTAAGATCAGCGTCACTAAAGAAATCGTCAATTGGGTTTCATTTTTCAATTTCAGGTTAATAACGATGGTGATAATCGCTGCAAGACCGAGTAATAAAGGTTCATTACCGAAAAACAGCACAAATGTTATGGCTACCAAGAAACCAATGATATTAGCTTGTATTTGATCAATCAATGTTACATAGGAGCGGTATATTGTGGGCTGTACAGCAAATACCGCAGAAATGGCTGCCAGTGTAGGGGATGGAATCCCAAGCAGCATCGCTACATATATGGATATGACTATGGCTATTCCCGTCTTAAAGACTCGGGCACCAACCTTCATAATTCTACCTCTTCCTTTATCTAAAGTTGAACAAATCGTTTGTCTATTTTTACTCAATGTACTATACAGGGTTTTGATTGGATGTTCAAGCCATACTTCTAATTTGACATATATATAATATATTTTCCCTAAGTCTTTTCAAGAATGCATAAATACCCATTTTTTGCTGCTTTAAAACTAAAAAAGACAGGTTAAACCTGTCTTGGTGATAAGAAGAAAGCTCTCCATTTAAGTAATAGAGAGCTTTTCTTCAATGACTCTATTATTCTGTTGAAACAGACGGGTCTGCATGCTCCTTCACAGGAACGACCTGGATAAAGTTTTTGCTAGGGTTCTCTAGCAGAAGAGCGAGCTCCATAGCTTCGTTTGTTTGGCCGTTAGAGCGGAGGACGCTAATGTAGCTAGTGAGCAACTCAGACACGTCCTTAATGCCTGTTTCATTCAAACCCTCGATGGATACAAGCGCACCCTTGGCAATCCTGCGCTGAATAGCGTCTTTGTCCAAACCTCGCTCTGGCTGATATCGAAGGTAGATAACCCCTCCTGTCATACCTGCGCAAATCCATGGGCCAGGATCTCCAAGGACAAGTCCGCGTCCATTGGTCATGTATTCAAAGGCAAAGCCTTTAATATTGGCGTTAACTCCGATATTCCCCTGTTCATTGGAAGGGACATCTGCCTTTAAAGGTCCGCCAATAATCATGTCAGCACCTGAGAGGCGGATTCCTGCGCGTGCGTCTGCATCTCCTTGGGCGATGAGCAAGCCTTTTTGGGCACCGTAGCCAAATCCTTTGCCGACAGAGCCGTTATAGTATTGTCCATCTTTGCCTTTATCCTTCAAGATTGCAATCATGCCGCCGAAGGATGTCTTTCCTGTTCCGTCTTGGGCTCCGCCATCAACAATGATGTTAATGCCTTCCGTATTGTAAGCACCGAGTCCGTTTCCTGGGATGGAGCCCTTATAGGTTAAGTTTACTGGGTCAAGCTTTCTGTAAGAGCCATCTAAGCGGCCGCGTACGCGGTGACAGGAAACGCGGCTTCCAAGCACACGCTGAATAGCATTGACATTCTGGAAGTCACGGGATTGGAATAGATCATTGACGCTTGAATCAAGATATTCCGCCCCAACCGCAGCCATTTGAACCATCAGTTCTTTCTCTGATAATGATGATTCCATCTTCGAAATTTGACCAAGCTCTAATGTCTTAAGTAAATAGGTTAAGTCGAGCATGTCTTTGCCCTTTGTTTGCTCTAGCAGTTCAGAACGGCCGACTGCTTCTTGGAGATTAGTGATTCCAAGCTGGGCAGCTAATGCTTTTAGCTCATTGCCAAAAGCGGTGAACAGATTAATAACGCCTTGGACAGCTAAGTCATATTGCCTTGGTACGAAACGGCGCAAGCCATGTTCTTTTGCTTGAGCTTCCGAATCGATTTGTGTGGCGATGCCGACATGGCATGTATCAAGGTGACAGCCGCGGCAAGTCGTACATCCAATGGCAATCATCGATAATGTGCCAAAACCGACACGGTTAGCACCAAGCAGCATTACCTTCAGGATATCCTTCGCACTTTTGAGCCCTCCATCAGCCCAAAGCTCAACATCCTGTCTTAATCCGGCTTCTAGGAGAGCGTTATGAGCTGATTTAACTCCGATTTCAACGGGAAGACCAACA
Source organism: uncultured Bacillaceae bacterium (assembly GCA_904501845.1). Lineage (GTDB taxonomy): Bacteria > Bacillota > Bacilli > Bacillales > Pradoshiaceae > Pradoshia. The sequence continues at coordinate 17,934 of CAJGCH010000024.1, forward strand.
TTTTGCAGTGCGTGAATGCGGGCGGCCCCTGTACCTCCGTCAAAACCGCTCAAAGTGATAATATCGGCTCCGGCTTTAGCGATACCGACGGCAATTGTCCCGATATTCGGTACGACAGGCACTTTCACGGCAACCTTTGCCTGGTCATTAGCTGTTTTGAGCTCATGAATCATCTGCGCCAAGTCTTCAATTGAATAAATATCATGGTTATTCGAAGGTGAAATTAAATCCGAGCCAATGGTCGCGTTACGAGCTTCGGCAATCTTTGCGGTAACTTTGGACCCTGGCAAATGTCCGCCTTCTCCCGGTTTCGCTCCTTGGCCGATTTTGATTTCAAGCAAATTGGAGGAATTCAATAGCTCAGCATTGACCCCGAAACGTCCTGAAGCGATCTGCTGTCCGCGTGTTCTAGGGTATTTGCCCAGCATATCTTTGATCTCGCCGCCCTCGCCATTCATGCTTACCATGTTCAGGCGATCTGCCCCCTCTGCATAAGCGCGGAATGCTGTTTCATTCTGAGAACCGAAAGACATGGATGCAATGACGAAAGGCAGGCTGTGCTCGCCGACATCGAGATTGACTGATTCCGGATTGACTGTTTTTTCAGCCTGTTTAAAGTCCGTTAAATGGCGGATGGTTGTTGGATTCTGTTCTTCTTGTTCGGAGATTTTCTCTCCGTAGGCTTTGTAATCACCACTCGATGCCACATCACCAATTGCTTTCCAGATACGCGGGAAGAGATGGAAGGTCTTGCCGATCCGCTCTTTTTCATTTGCATAATCCTCGAAGCGCTGCTTGGCATCTTCCTTCATCGCTTCAAAATTGTACTTCAGTTCTTTAGAGCCGAAGAAGTTTACGATGTTTAAGGTCTCGGCAATCTCTTCATGGAGCCCAATGCTTGAGAACAATCGGCCATAACCGCGAAGCTCATGGATGCCCAGTGTAGAGATAACTTTCTCCAGGCCTTTTGATAAAGATTTATAAAGGTTCGTGACAGGCTTTGCCGTTTCATCAGCGACTGTTCGGAACATATAGTAAGGGTTAATCAGATTAGCGCCCAAACCGTATGCAACGATAATGTCATGCAAATTGCGAATGGCTGCTGATCGCAGAGCAATGGAACAATCACGGCGTTTTCCGCTGCTTACAAGAGCTTGATCGACAGCCGATACGACAAGATGCGGGTCAATCCATAAGTGGCCGCTTCTATGGGCCAGCTCATCATCCAAACAAATAATGGATGCGCCATTATCGATTGCATGGATAGCTTCTTTGCTTATGCGCTCTAGGGCATGGGCGATGGTTTCCTCCTCGCTGAGTGTTATGGAGATGGTATGCCATTTGCCTTGGCCGTCAAATATCTGGTAAATCTGTTCGAAAGATGGCTGGCCTATTTCTTGTGCGCAGTCCTGCCCAGGTTTACCTTCAAGCAAAAGCGGGGTAAGAAGCTCAATGATTGGCCCTGTCTTCTCCTCAATTGTGAACAAGGAAGGGCGTTTGCCGATAACTGTTCTTGTGGAGAAATGCTCCATCTCACGGTCCCTGTCAATCGCAGGGTTAGTAACGACAGCCACGCTTTCCTTAATGAAGTCAGCGATATTCTGCCGTCCGGGATTTAGCGCAGCTAGCGGTGCATCATGGCCAAGGGACCGAATAGGCTCTGCACCCTTTTCAGCCATTTGCTCGATGAATTGGATGTGGTCTCGCTCCCATCCAAATGCCTTGTATTGCCCGTTTTGGATTTTGTATTCCTCTTGATTGACGATAACCTTTTTCGCCGCTGGAGGCAGCAGGCGTAAACGTGCATCCTTAAAGGAAAGCCGCTTGGAGAATCGTTCGAACACTTCTTCTTGATATT